>JAZOAJ010000333.1:0-3552 GCA_045595385.1 Lachnospiraceae bacterium
GTTCCATTCTATGAGCTTGCACTGGCTTACACCGGGTTTCCCAAGCCCTCTCATTCCAAGCAGCATGACCTCGAGCCTGGCAGGCTCAGTGGCATATGGAGCCCTGATAAGTCCTCCGCCGTTTCCATGGCAGATCGATACTGTATTCTCAGCCCAGTAATCCGCCAGCGCCTTGATCGTCCAGACGCTTACGCCGCAGATCTCACTGGCCCATTTGGGAGTTTTCGGGATGCCGTCTTCCTTTCCCAGCACATAGTCGGCAAACCTGTCAAACCCGTAGGCATGCGTTGCGATGTATTCTTTGTCATACTGATCATTGGTGATCCACTGATAGGCGATCGCCAGCTGGAGCGCGGCATCAGTACCCGGAAGAACAGGGATCCATTTATCCGCATGTATGGCTGCACCATAGTTCAGGTCCGGGCAAATGTAAATGCTCTTGATCCCAAGCTCGGTAAACCAGTAGCACAGCAGTGTCGGGAGCGTGATGCCAAATCCGTGCGGGGTTACCTCAGGATCGCATCCCCAGAACAGCAGTCCGTCACAGTTTTCCGCAATATCGGGGACCAGATTTCCCTGTGGGTTCTGTTCACCGACAGGTTCGCATCCCCAGACATGCTTGGCACCCCAGTACCAGCCTTCCCATGAGTCCATGTTGCGCATCTGCTGGGTATATCCGCCAAGGAGAGAGAACATCCTGTTCGGACAGCCATGCGACGGTGCGACGTTCTTGCCCTCACCGTGCATGTCAGATTCGACCAGCACGGCCTCGGGAGCATATTTCTTTTGTATGCGTTTTATCTCATCAGCGCAGATCTTTGCAGCTTCTTCCCAGGATATGCGCTCATATCCGCTTATGCCTCTTGTCTCGGGATGGCGTTCTCCGTTAGGATCCCAGTCCACTCTCTTCATCGGATACAGGATCCTGTTGGGCGAATACACTCTTGTTTTATACGCAAGCCCCATATGGGTAAGGCCTACCTCCTGCGGAGGATCAAAGCGTTTTCCTCTTGCCTCCAGATGCCAGGGATGGCACTTTGCGTCAGTGTATTCTGTATCGTATCTGTATGGATTGATCCTGGTTATCTTCCCGCAGGTACAGTCTACTTCGCATAATGCTCCGCTTTCCGGTCCCATCAGGCTTATACTCACCAGGCGTTTATGATCAGGTTTCATTTATGATCTCCTAAAAAACGGACCGGCACAAAACTCAGTGCCGGCCCAAAAAGGGGTATATGTTACAATTGATTTTCTTTAATTTTTACCAGTTCAGTTATCAGGCGCGCTGTGCCGTCCTCGCCCAGCACTCCCGTATTGACACACAGACCGTAGTTGTCCGCGTCGTCCCATTTTCCCCCGGTAAAATATGAGTAGACGTCTTCCCGGCGTTTATCAGTCATCTCTGCCATCTTTCTGGCCGTATCTTCATCGCAGTTGCGGCGTTTCATGATACGCTTTATCTTATTCTCTTCAGAATCAGTCACAAACAGGATGACCGCGTTGTTTCTGTTCCTGAGATAATAATTAGCGCATCTTCCCACCAGCACACAATTATCCCTGTCAGCCAGACGGTTCAGAGCTCCCTGTATGGCAGCGCTCAGGCGAAGATCGAGCGGCAGTACATCATATGCCATGTTTTCTGCTTCTTCTGACTCAGGCTGCCCGGCAATTTCGTCTGAAATAATGCTTCCGGCACCCTCATCATAATATCTGAGTTCTTCTTCGTCAAGCAACGCTCCGCCTGTTTCATACGCGGCAGTGACGATCTCATCATCATATACTGTATAATTCAGATCAGACGCAACTTTTCTGGCAATATCCCTTGCACCGCATCCGTATCTGCCTGCAATAGTAATGATCATCCATCACACCTCCGGGTATCGGGCTACTCCCAGAACTGCTGGATCTCTTCTGCCATTTCCTTATCAAAAATAGCTATGATCGCCTTGATCGCATCTCTGAACAGTACAATGGTCAGAAGTGCCAATGCGACGAATTCGAAAATGTAGAATGGCCAGTAAGGGATCAGCAGGTTCGCTGTACTCTCACCGGTAGCCTTAACGGCGCCGATCTGTACAAATGCCGCATATGTTCCGAATGCCATGGTTGCTACTGAAAGCAGCGATGTCAGGCTGTAGAAGAAGAATCTCAGCTTCTGGGGCATTTTGCTGATGAACATCGTTACGGCGATGTGTCCGTGAACCGACTGTGTATATGCCCAGGTGGAGAATACAAATGTGCAAAGTGCCATCTGAGTTATCTCATAAGCGCCTTTTACTGAAACCACTCCGCCTGTAACCTTACGAAGGATGACATCCACTGTAAGGATTATGGCCATTAATATCGCAACTGCCATGCTGAAGTAGCTTACATAGTAGCAGATCTTATCTGTTACGACTGTTATACCTCTAAGTGCTTTTTTCACAGCATGACCCTCCTTTTTTAATCTGTTTCTCTCTGTTCTATCGTCTATGCCCAGGGATGCCCGGATAGGCATCCCCGGAGCTGTTTATTATCAATACTTAGCCTGGTATCCGTCAGCTGTTGCTGTCCAGTCTTCGTAATTGAACTCTGCATCCCATACGTTCTCGTACTCAGGTGCAAGACGGTCTACGATCTCCATGAACTTGTCATACATAGCCTGTCCGTCATATCCCTTTGAGTTAAGGAACTCGATATATCCATCATGAGTCTCTTTAAGAACTTCTTCTGAGAACAGGTGTGCCTCAACTTCAGGTGAAGGCTCATAAATCTCAACGCCATTCTCTTTCATTTCATCGCCTACCCAGTAGCGGCATGAATCCCACCAGTATCCGGCCATGTCTGCTGCGTAGTAGTTGCTGAAATACTTGTCAAACAGTGCCTTAAGGTCATCAGGAAGAGCATCGTATTTAGCCTGGTTCATGAATACGCCTGAAGCGGTCATGTTAAGGGATACGTCCATGCAGTACTTGATAGGCTCATAAAGCTTGAAGCAGTCGATGTTGTGCCAGTCATTGCACATTCCGTCAAGTGCGTTCTTTGAAAGGTTGTCATAAACTTCAGATGTAGGAAGTGCAACAGCTGTTGCGCCAATTGCATTTACATAAAGTGTAGGGATGGAACCGGCAACACGGAGACGAAGTCCTGTAAGGTCTGAAACTGTCTCGATCTTCTTGGAAGCTGTGCAGATAGGTGAAAGTGATGTGCCATGGAGAGCAAGGACATGCCATCCGTCATACTCTGCAGCAACCTCAGGGATTTCCTTGTACATTGTGTTAAGTACAGCGCTTCCCATCTGAGCTGAGTTGATGCCGTTTCCTACAAGGTTGATGAACTCTGAAAGAGGGAAACGTCCGCCATATGTTCCTGTTGTCATCCAGCAGATATCTGCTGAGCCATCCTTTACGGCGTCGATTGTCTCAGGTGCTCCGAACAGTGATCCGCCCGGCTGGAAGGTGAAGGAAAGTCTTCCGTTTGACTCTTCTGCAATATATCCGAAGAGAGTCTCGAGCCATTTCTCACCCATGCAGTTTGCTGAGTCATGGTTTACTACTACAAAGTTGTAAGTCT
>JAZOAJ010000334.1:0-2103 GCA_045595385.1 Lachnospiraceae bacterium
CTTTATCTCGATAGCCATGGGCGTTGATCTTGTGACCATAGCTGACGTTATAAGGAAATTCAAGGCAGTAGAGCACAGGATCGAGTATGTATGCACGAAAAAGGGCGTTAAGTACTATAACGATTCCAAGGGCACCAACCCGGATGCAGCTGCTAAGGCCGTAGCGGCAATGAAGCACTGCGTGCTCATTGCGGGCGGATATGACAAACACTCCGACTTCACCGAGTGGATAAACGGCTTTGACGGACATGTAAAAGCCATAGTGCTCATCGGTCAGACCGCCCAGATAATAAAGGATACCGCCCTTAAGTGCGGTTTTACGAACATTTACATGGCAGAGGACCTCACAGAAGCAGTTGCAAAATGCGCTGAACTCGCATCCCCCGGTGAAGAAGTACTTCTTTCACCTGCGTGCGCAAGCTGGGGACAGTTTAAGAACTACGAGCAGAGAGGCAGGATGTTCAAGGATCTTGCAAATGCGCTCCCGGAATAAAACATGGAACAGACAGCTGTAAGGAAAAACAGAATAGACTGGGTGATGATCGGTACTACACTGATACTGGTCATTTTCGGGCTCGTCATGATCTACAGCGCGAGCTCTTATGAAGCGCAGATCAAATACAGTTCAGCGACACTGTTCGTCAGAAAACAGCTGATCTCGACTGCGATTGGAGCCATCGGCATGATACTTGCGGCGGTGATCCCTTACAGATTCTGGAAATCCAAAGTTTCCTACATTGTCTACGTGGCAACAATAGCGATGACATTCCTCGTACTTACAAGACTGGGAATCGATGTTAACGGCGCAAGAAGGTGGATCGACCTGAATGTCATCACACTTCAGCCCGCGGAGTTCCTGAAAGTCGGAGTCATCCTGTGCGAAGCCGCGCTGATCTACAGAAACCGTAATAAACTCGGATCATTAAAAGGATTTGCATTTACCGTGGCTCCTTCTGTCATAGCAGCCGGGCTGGTCGCTGTTGTTACCAAGGACCTCGGAACCGCGATCGTCATATTTGTGATCGGCATAGTCATGATGGCGCTTGTTGCACCTAAAAAGAAATACATCATTTACCTGCTGGCATTTGTGCTGGCAGCCGGCGTGATCCTTATCCTCATACAGCCGTACAGGATGGTCAGGATAAAGGCCTGGCTCAAGCCCGCGGCATACGCGGACAAGGAAAGCTATCAGCCTCTGCAGGCACTGTACGCGATAGCATCCGGCGGATTCTTCGGAAAGGGGCTGGGCAAGAGCACACAGAAATTAGGCTTCATTCCGGAGTCGGAAAATGACATGATCTTCTCGATCATATGCGAGGAACTCGGAGTTTTCGGCGGCCTGTGCCTGATCGCGCTCATCGGGCTCCTGCTGTGGAGGATCTGGCTCATGTATAAGAGTACAGATGACATTTTCGGCAAACTTGTCATTGCAGGCATAATGGCCCATATAGGATTTCAGACATTCCTGAACATAGGAGTTGTCTCAAGCCTCCTTCCGAATACAGGCGTCCCTCTTCCATTCATAAGCTACGGCGGATCATCGATAATGGCGCTGCTGGTGGAACTCGGTCTCGTTATCAGTATCGCGAGAGGGGGAGGAACTGAGGAAAAACAGGAGAAAAAGTCTCCCAAACCGGCCATAAGGGAGGATAAGAGCAGAGGAGTAATTTATTACCAGTGAAGAAAACGGTCACAATTATTTCAATATTATGTGTTGTCATAATAACCGTGGGCGCACTTGTGCTGACAGGCGTGATAGACGTTAAGGGACTCCTCGGAAAGCTCGGGCAAAACAGACAGACTCTTCCTGAAACAACAGCCGCAGCTGCTGAGAGTCCTGAAACAACAGCCGCCTTAAGCGGCGCAGTCGTATGGATCAGTTACATGGACACATGTGTCCTCCTTGACAAAAACGGCACAATTACCGGTACCAGCGAGAATAAGCCGGAAGATCTGATGGAACTCAGCGGCATAAACATCAAAAAGATGGTCATCGGTGAGCCGGTGGAGGTGGAAGATCCCGAAAGCTTTGAGTACGGCCTGCTGGTCACTAACAAGCTTGCAGCTGTAGGCATACCGGATAAGGGCGAGGTATTCATATCC
>JAZOAJ010000335.1:0-3780 GCA_045595385.1 Lachnospiraceae bacterium
GGTCGCTGCTTTTCATAGTCCCCGGTATCATCAAGTCATATTCGTACAGGCTCGTTCCTTATATCCTCGCGGAAGATCCGAACATTTCAGGAACCGAAGCCATCACAAGATCCAGACAGATGATGAACGGCCACAAATGGCGCGCATTTGTACTAGACCTGAGCTTCATACTCTGGGATCTTCTCTCAGCCGTAACATTCGGTATCGTAGGGATATTCTATGTGGGTCCTTACAAGATGCAGACAGATGCTGAACTTTATTATGCGATAAAGGCTCAGCCGGGAGGCTGAAAGTAAACCGGAACAAAACGGACCGCTTTGCAGCGGTCCGTTTTGTTGTGATCTGTTATCGGTATTTATCTTTTTAGGGGTTCAGTCCAGTATGACTGGTTAAAGATATCCGTAAGTTTATACATTATGAGGACGTTCTCAGCTTCAAGATACGTATCGCTGATCTCCATGTTTTCACTTACTGTCAGCTGATTTCCGATATAGTAGCTCTCAATGTAATTTCCATTATAATCGTAATAGTCGCAGATGAAATCAAGAGTATCCCCGATGTTAAGCTCGGTGAGATTCTTGGGAACCATCGGATCTTCTGAATCATATACATAATATGCGCCTGCGATGTATCCTTTAGGATTCTCATTGTCAAATACCAGGATGAGGTCTATCCGGTCCTCTTCGTTCAGGATTGCGGGAACTCTTCCTGTTATGACATAATTCTCTCCGTCATCTACAGTATCCATATGGAAATACGATACAGGCTGGCCGTTGATCGATATCCAGTATTCACCGGGATCTGCAATGAGCCTGTTCTCGTCATCAAATTCAAATATCCCGTCGAGTCCGAGATTTATGTACCCTTCACCGTCATCATAGAACAGGTTCAGGTCTATGCTGTGGATGAGCGACCATTCTTTTTCGGAAAGCGTCATGCGGTATGAGCCGTCAGAATACTCCTCAAATACAAGATCTGCCATGTCGATGCTGTTATCAAGGATATACTGAAGCACCTGGTCGTCAGGCATTGATCTGTCCTCTACAAATCCGGATCTGCCTGAGAGTCCGAATATCGAACTGTAATCACCGCCAAGGAAGCTGCCGAGCAGGTCGCTGATCATGTCGGATGATGAGCTGTATGAGCTGCCTGAACTGTATGATCCGGAATCAGAATAGTTATATGAGCTGTAAGGGTTATATGATCCGTATGAACCGCCAAACAGTGAACCGAAAGGTGATGTTGAACCGCCGGTCGCAGCCTGTCCGCAGACCTCAAGTCTTGCGAAACTCCGGATGCAGCTGGTGTAGTTATCATCCATGCCGATCTTTTTATATGTATTAGTTACTTTGTCCACATACCTTGTGCTCTGATACGGGAAATAGATCGACAGTCCGTATGCATTGGTTATGCCTGAAGACGTCCTGTTGTACTTGATGGCGCTCTTTAATATCTGTGCCAGCTCGGCGCCCTCCTGATTGCCGAGGTTCTCCGCCATGTGGACAAGGTCGACCATGTCTACCTTTGAGCTGCTTCCAAACTCCCTGGACTGGTTTCTGGCGTCAGAAACCTGCTTGTAATCATTATTGGTGATAAGCCCTGAGATCGACTTTGAAAACTGAGAGAATGGTGTTTTCACGGTTGATGACAGCTCTGCAAGGTCAACCAGTGAAAGAGTTGCTTTCTGGCCGGCAGCCTGTCTGGCACTTGTATAAATAAAATCATCAACTATGTTCTTTCCGATCTCGATGGTAGGCATTGAGGTGTTCTGCGCGAATTCGGTAAGCCAGTCAGTGTAATACCATCCATATCCCGGTTCAGTCTCTTCAGATGCGATCATGTAATCAGCATACTTATCGAGCATCAGGGCATTTTCCATTGTAGCCATAAGACAGGTGTCAAAGCCTATGAAATCGAAAGTGACACCGGCATTATTAAGCGCCGTGTCTATTCCGTCTAGACCCATTGACCCGCTGCCCGGGAACTTCTCATCATATCCGTAACCGTCAACTGTTCCTGCGCCGTGATCCCAGAATATGAGCTCATATCTGTTAGCCGGGAAGGAAGCTGCCGCCCATGTGATAAATGATGAAAGCGTGGACGGATCTGTCATGGATACCCTGCCTGCGTTTTCGCTCAGGCAGACAACTCCGCCGTCCCTGACCTGATAGATCTGGTTGTTGCTGCTGCTGACGACACTGTTCATCCATCTGCTCGCGCCGCCTGTGTAAACTATGAGATTGATGTTGCCCAGATTGGCTTTGGTCATCTCCTGAAGATCGGATGAAGCCATGCCGCTCTTTGACACAAGGTCGGCTCCGCACATGTAGACCATGATCGTGACTTCGTCCCGGCCGCCTCCGAGTATCTGTGTACGCTTACTTCTGGCGCTTTGCGCGACTGATGTATCCAGAGATGCTGTCGCAGCTGATGAATCCGTCCATCCGGTTGAATAAGCGCTGTTGCCTCCAAACAGGGAGCTGAAATAATCATTGTAGCTGCCGTATGAGGACTGGGATGAAGCTGAGCTGCCGGAAGATGGACTGGCGGCTGCCGTAGTGCTCTGGGTGTAATTTGTCTCCTGCGTCTGGGGCTCCTGTCTTGATCCGCGGCCGCAGAGTACGAACAGCAGGACTACAACTACCACAACAACTATCAGCAGAAGGAAGAACTTGCCCCTTCCGCCGGAACGGGTTGTCCCCGTATTCTGGCTGTAGCTGTTCTGCGTGTAGTTCTGGCCTGCATTATTCTGATAGGAACTGTTCTGGGTTCCTGCGTTGTAATTGCTGCCGGAACTCTGGCCGGTTCCGAACAGGCCGCCGAACTGCTGGCCGCCGGACATCCCTGGTCTGCCCTGCTGGCTGTATGGATTTATATTCTCCTGCCTTGAAGTGCTCTGCGCGCGCTGGGTGTCCTGCTGCGTCTGCTGAGGTCTCTTATTAAGACCGCTCTCTCCGGTAGGCCCGGTGCCCAGTCCGTCGCCTCTCTTAAAGACGCCGCTGCCTGAGCCGGTAACATTTCTCTGTCTTCCTCTTGGTCTCTTGTTTTCCATTTTTATACCCCGCTAAAAAGTATAATGCCGGTTAAAGTTTTTTATATTATATCATACCCACCGAATATGTTTACAGCTTTTAATATCCCGTTCTGGGTCTTGCTGTCGACGATCTCGCCGCTCATCACCCTTTCATATGCCTCCTTGAGCGGCATCTCAAAGAAATCGAGGAATTCATCGCTGTCAAGCTTTCGCTCACCCTTCTCGAGTCCTGTTGCAAGGAACATTGTGATCCTTTCGTCAGAATATGCCGCTGCGGGATAGAATATGCCGAGCTTCTGCCAGTTCCGGGCAGTGTATCCGGTTTCCTCCTTGAGTTCTCTCTTTGCCGCGTCAAGCGGATCCTCCCCGGCGAAGTCAAGCTTGCCTGCCGGTATCTCAGTGATCACCTCTCCTATTGCATACCTGTACTGCTTCTCGAGTATGATCTTTCCGTCATCCGTTATGGGAACTATGCATACAGCTCCTATGTGCCTTATGATCTCCCTCTCGGCAGTTCCGCCGTCAGGAAGTTTTATGTCATCCCTGTACACATGAAGTATCTTTCCGTTAAAAATAAGTTCTGAGTTCAGCCTGCTTTCGGCCAGCCGTTCCAATGAGTTATCCATATTTGCCTCTCATTCATATTGCGCAGAGACTGCTTTCAATGTCTCCCGCATCCTTTCCACAACGCTTTCCGGTCCGATTATCCTTACCTTTCCTTCAAGGGCGGTCACCCATCCGAAGAA
>JAZOAJ010000336.1:0-6114 GCA_045595385.1 Lachnospiraceae bacterium
CGGGGATGGAGATAACCGAGGACGGAACAACTGTCCGCCTCGAACGCATGCCTGCTCCGGAAGCGGTACGCACTGTAAACGTTCCGGCTGAACCTGCGGCAGCGGCGCCTAATGCTCAGCCGCTTAGCGGCTCAGCTGTCACATCACCGATGGTTGGCATCTTCTATGCGGCTCCTGCCGAAAATGCCGAACCGTATGTAAAGGTGGGCGACAGCGTTAAGAAGGGTGATGTTCTGTGCATCATAGAGGCAATGAAGCTCATGAACGAGATCACAGCGGATGCTGACGGAGTTATATCCGAGATCTGTGCAAAGAACGGACAGGTGGTGGATTTCGGAACAGTCCTGTTCCGTATCAGCTGAAATTTGGAGAATATGATGAATCAGGAAGAAATAAAAAAGATCCTTCCCCACAGGGACAACATGCTGCTCCTTGACGAAGTGACCGAAGAGGACGGAACAGCTCACGGCGTATTTAACATCAAGCCGGATGCCTGGTTCCTTAAAGGGCATTTCCCCGGAGCTCCGGTAGTACCGGGTGTGATACTTTGCGAGATACTTGCCCAAAGCACATGTGTTCTTCTTGCAGACAAGATGACTGACGGGAAGATGCCCATGTATACAGGCCTTAACAATGTCAAATTCAGGTCACCGGTCAGACCCGGGGACAGATTTGAGACAAAGTGCCGGATCACGAGGAGCAAGGGACCTTTCTTTTTCGGTGAGGGAGAGGGATATGTGGACGGCAGGCTCTGCATAAAGGCGGAGTTTTCGTTCGCGATAACTGAGAATAAACTATAAACGGAGATAGAATAATGTTTTCAAAGATCCTGATAGCAAACAGGGGAGAGATCGCCGTTAGGATAATTCGCGCATGCAAGGAAATGGGCATAGCTTCAGTAGCGGTATATTCCGATGCCGACAGGGATGCCCTGCATGTAATGCTCGCAGATGAGAGCGTCTGTATCGGACCAAGCCAGGCATCAGAGAGCTACCTGAATGAAGACAGGATAATCAGTGCAGCACTTGTAACAGGTGCGCAGGCCATACATCCGGGATACGGATTTCTGTCTGAAAACGCGCACTTTGCGGTCAAGTGCCGCAAAAACGGCATAGTGTTCATAGGACCGGACCCAAAGTGCATGGAAGAGATAAGCGATAAGACCACCATCAAGAAGATGATGGCAAAGACCCGCCTTAATCCCATACCCGGAACAGAAGCGCTCTGGACACTTGAGGAAGCATATGAGGCAGCAGAAAAAATAGGATATCCCGTCATGCTGAAAGCCTGCTCAGGCGGAGGCGGAAGAGGGATCCGCATGGTGCCCGGTCCTGAAAAGCTGGAGAGCGAATACAGGATTGCTGTATCTGAAGCGGAGGCTGCATTTGGCGACAGCAGTCTTTACATGGAAAAGTTCATCTATCCTGCAAGACACATAGAAGTGCAGATACTTGCCGACGAGGCAGGCCATGTTGTCAGTCTTGGCGAGAGGGACTGCTCAGTACAGAGAAGACACCAGAAACTGGTCGAGGAGACCCCGTCTCCCGGAGTCAGCCCTGCAGCAAGGGCAAAACTGATGGTTGATGTGGCCGATGCTGTAAGGACCATAGGCTACGTGGGTGTAGGAACGCTTGAATTCCTCATGGACAGGGAAGGTAACTTTTGGTTCATGGAGATGAATGTGAGACTTCAGGTAGAGCACTGCGTAACGGAGATGCTCACAAGGATCGACATGGTCAAGTGGCAGATACGCGCAGCAGCAGGTGTTCCCCTTAAATTCACGCAGAATGACATAAACCTGAATGCCGGCACTTCGATCGAGTGCCGCATTAACGCGCTCTCAACCGGTACCATTGACGTGCTCCATCAGCCCGGAGGACCTTATGTGAGGTTTGACAGCTGGCTGATGCATGATACGGTCATCAGCCCGTATTATGACTCGCTGCTCGGTAAAGTTGTTGTATTTGCCGGCACTCGCGAGGAAGCAGTAAGAAAGATGAAGACCGCCCTGTGTGAACTGGTGATCACAGGCGTTAAGACTAACATAGAAGAACAGCTGAAGATCATCTCAGATCCCAGGTTCATGTCCGGGGAATATGATCTGACGCTCATGGAAGGTGAGTAGACATGGCATTTCTGAATTTCATATTCCAGCCTAAGAACGAACTTGAGGACGGAGGCAGGGCAGCAGGTCTTCCGGGCGTCCAGACTGAGGAACCCGAGGAGCCTGAGATAACATGCCCGAACTGCCATAAATCGTTCCCCGAAAGTAAGATCGATTCCAACATGCATGTCTGCCAGTGCGGACACCATTTCAGGATAAACGGACGTACGAGGATAAGCTACATTGCCGACGAAGGTTCATTTATTGAGCTTTTTGCGGATGTCAGATCCAAGGACCCCATACAGTTCCCCGGATATGAAAAGAAACTTGAAGCCACAAGGGCTGCCAGCGGATGCAACGAAGCAGTGATAACAGGAACCGCAAAGATAAACGGAAATGACTGCGCTGTTTTTGTCATGGAGCCGTTCTTCATGATGGGAAGCATGGGAACCGCTGTAGGAGAGAAGATCACGAGCATTTTTGAATATGCCACTGAGCACAGGCTCCCTGTCATAGGATTTACAGTATCCGGCGGAGCCAGGATGCAGGAAGGGCTTGTATCTCTGATGCAGATGGCAAAATGCAGCGGAGCTGTAAAGAGACATTCGGATGCAGGCCTTTTATATGTCACAATACTGACCGATCCGACTACAGGGGGAGTTACAGCCAGCTTCGCCATGGAGGGAGACATCATACTTGCAGAGCCGGGTGCGACTGTCGGATTTGCAGGAGCCAGAGTAATTGAGCAGACGACCAGAAAAGTGCTGCCAAAAGGCTTCCAGACTGCCGAGTTCCTCATGGAGCATGGATTCGTGGATAACATAGCGCCGCGCCGCGGACAGAAGAAGATCCTTCAGAAGATACTTGAGATGCATAGGGAGGAGGACAGAACATGAGCGGAGCTTATGAAAAAGTAAAAATAGCCAGAGGCAATAAACGTCCAACTTCCGCGGATTATATTTCGAACATTTTCACGGATTTCATAGAAATGCACGGTGACAGAAGGTTTGCGGATGATACAGCCATAGTAGGAGGCATCGCAAAGCTGTCAGACATGCCTGTAACAGTGATAGGCATTGAAAAAGGCCGCAATACGAAAGAGCGCATGCAGCATGCCTTCGGAGCACCGAACCCGGAAGGCTACAGAAAGGCGCTCCGCCTCATGAAACAGGCAGAGAAATTTAAGAGACCTGTGGTATGCCTGGTTGACACTTCCGGTGCTTACTGCGGGATAGGTGCGGAAGAGAGAGGACAGGGTCTGGCAATTGCTGAGAATCTCATGGAGATGATGACGTTAAAGACCCCTGTCATATCAATAGTGATAGGTGAAGGCGGATCAGGCGGCGCCCTGGCGCTTGCAGTGGCAGACGAAGTCTGGATGCTCGAAAATTCCATTTATTCGGTTATATCACCGGAAGGATGCGCGAGCATTCTCTGGAAGGATTCGGCAAAGGCACCTGCGGCCGCAGATTGTCTCAAACTGACAGCACAGGATTCGCTGGATAATCAACTCATCGAGAAGATAATTCCTGAAGATGACATTGAAAACGGGGATTTCTTTTTCATTGAGATAAAGAAAATGCTCGAGGAGAAATTTGCAGAGCTTAAAAAAATACCGGTCGATGAACTGCTTGAGAACAGATATCAGAGATTCAGAAGGATCGGAGCATAAAGGAGAACCTTAATGAGAAGAGTCGTAGTTACCGGAATGGGCGTTATCAGCCCGGTAGGAAATGATGTTAAGACTTTCTGGGAGAACTTAAAGAACGGCAAATGCGGCATAGGCCCCATTACCAAGTTTGACACTGAAAACTATAAGGTCAAGGTCGCTGCCGAAGTCAGGGATTTTGAACCCAGAGATTACATGGAGAAACTCGATGTCCTTCACAGCGACATCTATACCCAGTTCGCGATCGGCGCGGCAACGCAGGCTGTTGAAGAGAGCGGGATCATAGGTACTGTCCCGGATGAGCGCATCGGCGTTTATATCGGAACGGGCATCGGCGGAATAGATACATTCATGACCGAGCATGCAAAACTCATGGAGAAAGGTCCGAGAAGAGTATCGCCTTATTTCATTCCCATGATGATAGCCAACATGGCTTCGGGAATGATCGCAATGCGTTACAGCTGTAAGGGTCCTGCGCTTCCTGCGGTATCTGCCTGTGCTTCCGGTTCGAATGCGATAGGTGAGGCGATGCGCCTTATCCGCCATGGTTACATGGATGCCATGATAACCGGCGGAGCTGAGGCTACAGTCAATGCGCTTGCAGCAGCAGGATTCCAGACAATGCAGGCACTCTCCCTTTCGGAGGATCCTCTTGCTGCTTCACTTCCTTTTGATTCAAGAAGAGGCGGATTTGTCATGGGAGAAGGAGCAGGGGTCCTTGTACTTGAAGAATATGAGCATGCGAAAAACAGAGGCGCCCACATCTATGCAGAACTTTCAGGCTACGGTTCCACATGTGACGCTTTTCACATGACAGCTCCCCATCCGGAAGCTGAAGGCGGAGCACGCGCCATTAAGGATGCATGGGATGAGACCGGTGTCGATACCGATAAGATATATATCAATGCGCACGGCACAGGAACTCACATGAACGATCTGTGTGAGACAAAGGCCATCAAAAAAGCATTGGGCGAAGAACGTGCGAGAAAGGCTGTCATAAGCTCGACCAAGAGCATGACAGGACATATGCTCGGTGCTGCCGGAGCAGCTGAAGCCATTGTTTCAGTGCTTGCGCTGTCAGAGGGCATAGCTCCGCCCACCATAGGCCTTACAGAACCCGATCCGGAATGTGATCTGGACTATACACCACTGGTAGCCAGAAAGGCTGATTTTGACGTTGCCATTTCATCATCGCTCGGATTCGGCGGACACAACGCGGTCCTTGCATTTAAAAAAGTAAACGAGGGCTGACGATGGAAAGAACCAGGATCTGCATTACAGGAATGGGAGCGGTAACACCGCTCGGAACCGGCATTGACGCTTTCTGGGATGCGCTCACCGGCGGAAAGTGCGGCATTTCGGACATTGAAGGGATGGATGGTGAGATCCTCCCCGTAAAGAGAGCCGGACAGATCAAAGACTTTGATCCCAGAGCGCATCTGTCGGTAAAACTGGCTCAGGACCTTGAGCCATATGCACAGTATGCCTACGTTGCTGCCGAAGAGGCAGTCCGCATGAGCGGGCTTGATACTGAAAGCGACAGGGTCGGCATCGTGATGGGATCCGCGCTTAGCGGAATCAACATCATTGGCGAGACAAACGTAAAATACAAATCTGACGGAAGGCAGGCAGGCCCCAAATTCCTGACTAAGGCAATGGGAAACATTGCGGCTGCCCAGTTTTCGATAAATCACGACATCAAAGGCCCTGACATGACTGTCAGCACGGCATGCTCATCCGGCGGTGACGCTGTCACGATAGCTGCAATGATGATCCGTGCAGGCATGGCGGATGCAATGGTAGTAATGGCCGGCGAGGCTGCCACCAGCCCGACCCTGATCCAGAGCCTTACTAAGACAGGGGCTCTGTCAAAGACCGGTGAGAGCAGGCCGTTTGACATAAACAGGAACGGATTCGTTCTTGGAGAAGGCGGCGGAGCAGTAGTGCTTGAGAGCATGGAGCATGCCACGGCAAGAGGCGCAAAAATGATCGCGGAACTGCTTGGCTGTGCAAACAATACAGATGCCTTCAATCCGGTATCACCTGATCCGGACGGAGAAGGAGCGGCTGCATGCATCAGCCTCGCTCTTAAAGACGCGTGCATTGACGCGGATAGCGTTGACTACATTAACGCTCACGGAACAGCGACTGCGATAGGAGACATTGCTGAAGCGGGAGCGATAAACAGTGTATTTGGCGGAAGGCCTGTTGCAGTGAGCTCTACAAAGGGAGCCACAGGCCATATGATGGGAGCCGGAGGCATAGTGCAGCTGATCGCCTGCATTAAAGCCATAGAGACTGGCATCGTCCCGTTATCAACCGGTTATGAGACACCTGATCC
>JAZOAJ010000337.1:0-3524 GCA_045595385.1 Lachnospiraceae bacterium
AGCACACCGCAGACATCCATGCATCCACCTATCCCGGTATGAAGCCCGTCCATAGCCTTTATCAGATCAGGCGATACTTCACTCTGCATCTCTTCAGCAACTATCATAAGGAGCACCTGAGAACACGTCATCTCCTTCATATAATAATCTACGATTTTACTGATACTCATAACTCACGATTCCTCTATTTTTCTTCAAGCATCTGCTCTACTTCCGCCATCTTTCCCTCTGCGATCTCAGGCAATATACACACTTTACCGCACTTAGGGCATCTTAAAACATCCGCATGAAAGGCCTTTCCCAAATATGAGAAATCCGTTTTTGCTAATGCCAGCTGCACTTTGCACTTATTGCAGGTCAGCTTTATGTCTTTGTTTTTTTCCTGTCCCATATCAGTCTGTCACTCCACTATCTTCATGCGATGCATGTATACATCTCTGACTTCGTATGTGTTTTCCGGATCAGCTGCCCTATAGTGCACCCATATCGTGCACAGGCCCTCTTCATAAGAGCAGATGTTGTATCCTTCTGTCTCGTTTACGAATTTATCTCCGTCTGCCTCTGCCTTGGCTATGGCCTTCCTCAGGATATCTTCTGACAGCAGCAGCATCTCAAGCTTCTTTTTAATCTCATCAGATAAGATCAGATCCATATCATCACCTTCGAATTCCGGTACTTTGTATTCTTCATTCCAGTAGTTCTCAAGAAGGGTTTTCTTAAGCCTGATACTGTTATCATACTTTTCTTTTATGGTCGGCGCTTTTCTGTTATCTGATCTGAGGGCGAAGAACAGATCAAGTATATGGACGCAGTCTTTTCCTGCGGAAGCAAATACGTCTCTGCAGTTTGAGCAGTAAACGATATATGGGAGATCAGCTGCTTTTACCCTGTTGCCTACTATCTGGTCAAAAAGCTCTCTGTTGGCCGGGTAAATATGACCGCCCCAGCCGCAGCATTTAGCCTTTTCATCGTGGAAAGGCAGCTCGGCAGGATGTACTCCGACCTTATTGAGCAGGCCTCTCACAGCAGTTCTTGCGCCTTCATTGTCTCTGGCAGAGCACGGATCAAATACCGCGCCCTCAAACGATACTTTTGCATGATCATCCGCCATGTCCTGCATTACCTCATACAGACTTATCACAGGGATCTCCGGCATTAGTTCTCTGAACACCTTCATACACGTCATGCACGCGCATATGACTGTTCCGGAGCCTGAGGCCTTCCAGAATTCCCTTATTCTGTCTGTGACCTGCCCGTGGAGAGCTTCCTCTCCTGCCCAGTATGCAGGCGCGCCGCAGCAGGTCAGCATCAATCCGGTATCATCTCCGGTATGTTCCGCAAGATAGTCATACGTCATGCTGACATAATCAGGGTCAGAGGATCCGAGCTGACATCCCGGAAAGAATAAGTAAGCGCATTTGTCTTTTCCGGAAGGAAGCTTTAAAACCGAAGCCTCGTTTACGGAAATATCCATCTGGCTGAGCCAGAACTCGTGAAATGCTTTCGGATAATTGCCCGCAGCGGCCCGGTCCCTTCTGGCAAACAGGAACGCTGCTCCCATGTCAACGGAGGTCGGGCACTCGTGTCTGCACTGTCCGCACATATTGCACGCAGCGACCTCCCTTGTAAGGGTCCTCTTGGACATTCCGTGAAGCACGATCGAATCTGTATATATCTCCTTGACGATCTTCTGCGGAGATTTTTTGAAGTGTTTGAGCATTTCGCATGAATCCATGCATTTGCTGCAGTCACACTGCAGGCATCTTGACGCCTCAAGAGAAGCTTCCTCAGCAGAATAAATACCGTTATCTGCCGCAACCACAGCAGGTTCATCTGTCACCTGTTCAGTGCACAGATATCTCTCGCAGTTTTCATAAGGGAAGTCGTCTTCATAATCCTGTACAGAACCTGCGAGAAGATATTTCTCGATCTGACGGGAGACGATCACTCCCTGAGCTATGGCATCTACTACGGAACTGCCGGTCTTCATACCTCCGATAAAGCAAGCCTCAGCTGAAGTTGCGTAACTTTTCTCATTCCAGCTGTCCATCAATCCGAAGTCATCCCCATCCCTTCCGGTCGCAACATAGACTGCATCGTAACAGATCTGACCCAGATCTGTGATCTTTGTCCCAAAATGGAAGTTTATTTTTTCCTTCTGTATCTGTCTGTTGATCTCAGCAATGAAAACATCAGCTTTCTCATGAGTCCTGAGTATTCCGCCAAGCTGATCGCTCTGCTCATACACATCAATATTATACTTTTTGACCGCAAGTCTGAGAGCACAGGCAAGCCCGCTTGCACCTGCTCCGATAACAGCGACATTCTTACTTTTAGCAGGGATATTGTAATCCTTAGGATCTTTTGATTTCGCATACATCGAAACGGCTTTTTCTATCTGAGGAACAGAAAGAGCCCGGCCATTCATCTTTCTTACGCAATGTCCCATGCAGGGAGCTTCACATAATTCTGAAACGATGTCAGGAAACACCAAAGTCTCGCGCAGCTGTCTGTACGCAGATTGGAACTTTCCTGCCCTGACCTTATCCATCATTGAGCGGATATCAAGGCGGAACGGGCATGCATAAGAGCAAGATGCATATTCTCCATGATAACAGTCTGCCGCAAAGGCATGTGATTGCTCCTGATTCATTACTGACTTACCTTCCTTTTGCTGATGGTATCTTTGTTCAGCTTGTAAGGCAGGGAGGATCGCCTGGGCAACCCTCCCCTCTCTTCTGTTAATTATGGTAATACTTGAAATTATACTGGATTGTTAAGTATGTAATCCATTTCGTCATCGAAGTCAGAGCCAAGGAAGTACTTAGCAGGCTTGAGCTCTTCGCCTCTTGCCTTAGCTTCAAGAGCAGCCTTGACTTTGCTCTTGGTTGCAGGCAATTCGTATATACGTACACCCGCTGCATCGTCAATAGCATTGATGACTGCCATATGTCCGCTCGCCTGGAAGTTCTCAGAGCAGCCTGTGGAACCGTGAGGACCATTGAGTCTAGGATTCTCGATGTGGATTATCTCGATATCATCAGGGATATCCAGGATATGCGGGATTCCGCATTTCTCGATGTTGTTGTCCTTCATGACATCATAGTAGTCCTCTGACAGGGCGAATCCTATGCTGTGCGAGATTCCGCCGTAAGCCTGGCCGTTGACTGAGAGCATGTTGCCCAGCACTCCGCAGTCAGAAACTGCAGCGTAGTGAAGCACTGTAGTCTTTCCTGTATCAGGGTCTACCTCTACCTCTGCGAGGTTCAGGCAGTACATGTACTGAGGTGTTCTGTCGCCCTTGCCTGTATTTGGATCCGGTTCTTCGAGATCTTCATGCATAAGGTCAAATCTTCCAACATACTTAGTCGGAATTCCCTCTTCGACCATCTCAGCGTATGTTCTGAATGTACCGTCTTCTTTTTTCATTGCATCCATGAGTTTGGCAGCCGCATCCAGTGTAGCTCCGCCTGCCATAAGGTGTGAACGGCTTGCAGCAGCAATACCTGTGTCCGGACAGATCT
>JAZOAJ010000338.1:0-7262 GCA_045595385.1 Lachnospiraceae bacterium
GACCTTCCGGCTTGCGGGAGTAACTATGAACCTTACAAACGGAGCTATTTTCTTCCCTTTAAGGATCTCAGCTGCTGCCATGAGGTCTTCAAGGCGGCCGTTAGTGCATGATCCCAGGAATACCTGATCGACTTTAATTTCACCAAGATCCGATACGGGTTTCACATTGTCAACATTTGATGGAACAGCGCACACGGGAACGAAATCCTCTGCACGGTATTCAAGGATCTGCTCGTATTCTGCGTCGTCATCGCCCTTAAGTCCCTTCTGGAATTCATCAAATGTGATATTGCAATACTCTGCTGTCTTTTCATCAGGGGCAAACAGTCCGCACTTGGCACCTGCCTCTATGGCCATGTTTGACATGCTCATCCTGGATGAGATGCTCATTTTCTCTATGGTATCTCCTGTAAATTCAAGAGACTTATATGTTGCGCCTGCCGCTCCCAGGTCGCCTATGACTTTAAGGATCACATCCTTGGCCATGACATTTTCCGGAAGAGTGCCGTTTATCACGACCTTTATCGCTGAAGGAACCCTGATCCACAGCTGGCCGGTTCCGAGTATCCCGGCCATTTCCGTATAGCCTATGCCTGTTGAAAATGCGCCGACGCAGCCGTAAGTCGTGGTATGGCTGTCTGTTCCGAACACCACATGCCCGGGCTTTACATAGCCTGCTTCAGTCATGAGCTGATGGCAGATGCCGTCGCTTTTATGAAGATTCCTGATGCCCTGTTCATCGGCAAATGAACAGCTGATCTTATATGCCCTGATGTCATCCACCTGACTGGCCGGTACAAGATGATCGCATATGATCACGACTTTTTCCGGATCCCAGACTTTGGTAAATCCCATTTCTTTAAACTTTGAGACGATGAACGGCATCATGATGTCGTCCAGCATGACATTGTCTACATCTACCGTGACAATGTCTCCGGGAAATACTTCTCTCCCGACGTTGCCGCCTATTATCTTCTCAGCCAGAGTATGTCCCATTTGCTCAATCCTCCAGTCCGTTTCTCCTGCGCATGGCCTTTACAAGGCCGCCCGCGTCCAGTATCTCGATCAGGTTGTCCGGCAGAGACGCGGTCTTATAGGTTTTGCCGTTATATTCGATCTGCCCCGAACTTACAGTGATCTCATCGCCTTCCTTTAAATCGTCCGCGAGGTCGGCATTCTCGATCAGCAGGAGTCCGTTGTTGATGGCATTCCTGAAGAAGATGCGGGCAAATGACTTAGCTATTATGCACCTGACGCCAAGTGCCTTAACGACTTCCGGTGCCTGCTCCCTGGATGAGCCGCATCCGAAGTTGTTGCCTGCAACAATGATGTCGCCCGGCTGTATCTCCTTTGCGATATCTTCCCTGAGCGGCGAAAATGCATAAGGCTTCATCTCATCTATGGTATTGAAGACCAGATATTCCGTAGGCAGGATGATGTCAGTATCGATATCATCGCCCATCAGCCATACTTTTCCTTTAAACTGTTCCATCTTTCTATCCTATCCTGTCGGCTGTTGTGATCTCGCCCGCTATGGCGGATGCCGTTACCGTGGCCGCGCTTCCAAGGTATACGAATGATTCCCTGTGCCCGCAGCGTCCCTTGAAATTTCTTGTTCCTGTGCTTATAAGCGTCTCGCCCTCTCCGATCACGCCCTGGCACGCGCCCCAGCATACAGAACAGTTGGGGTTGCAGATGATCGCTCCGGCTTCCATGAATATCTCCATGAGGCCTTCTTTTACCGCCTGCTCGTATATGCTGCGGCTTGCGGGAACCACAAGGAACCTGACATCCGGATGGACTTTTCTTCCTTTAAGAAGCTCAGCGCCTATCCTAAGGTCCTCGATGCGGCCGTTGTTGCACGATCCCAGGAATGCTTCATCTATATGGATCCCGAGCGCTTCCTCGGCAGGAACCACATTGTCGACAAAATGAGGCTTGGCGACTATGGGCCTGATCTTTGAAAGATCTATGTCATAGACTTTTGCATATACCGCATCCTCATCGGGTCTGAAGCACTCTACAGGCTCCCTGCCGTGTTCCTTCAGATATTCAAGTGCGATCTCATCGGCTTCCATCAGCGCTGTCTTGGCGCCTGCTTCCACACAGAGATTGCACATTGAGATGCGGCCTGCCATGTCGATGGTCTTAAGCCCTTCTCCGCCGAATTCCATCGCTTTGTAATTTGCCCCGTTTGCTCCGATCTGCCCTATGATCGTGAGGATCAGATCCCTTGCATATACTCCCTCGGGAAGGGAGCCGGTAAGATTAAATCGGAGAGTTTCGGGAACCAGCACCCATGATGTGCCGGTCACCATTGCGTAAAGGTAGTCGGTGTTTCCTACACCTGTTCCGAACGCGCCAAGCGCGCCGTAAGCACATGTGTGGCTGTCAGCACCGAAGATCAGCTGGCCCGGGCGGACATGACGCTCCATCATCACCTGATGGCATACGCCTTCACCTTCATAGAAAGTGATGCCGTGCTCTTTCGCAAAATCCCTCATCTTCTTGTGGGAATCAGCGGTCTTTACGCTGTCACTGGGGATATTATGGTCTATTATCCAGACCAGCTTGCTCACATCCGCTATCCTCGGATGTTTGAGCTTATTGTATTTATCAACCGTTATGTGGCTCGTTCCGTCATTGCTCATCAGCAGGTCCAGCTCAACAGTGCATATGTCATTTGCCCTGACATTTTCCTGCTTTGCGGCTCTGGCGATTATCTTTTCAGCTAATGTCATTCCCATGGTCAGTCCTCCTTGTCAAGCGAAGCCAGAAGCCCGCCCTGGTCCAGTATTGCCTGAAGGTTTGCAGGCAGCTTTGTGCAGGCGTATGTCTTTCCGTTGGCTGTAATGATGCCCTCTTCCATGTTCAGAGTCATCTCATCGCCATCCTTCACCTCATCATGGAGTTCCTTGCAGACAAACACCGGAAGCCCGATGTTGATGGAGCTCCTGTAGAATATGCGCGCGAAGCTCTTTGCGATGACCGCCTTCAAACCCAGTTCCCTAAGTACCGAAGGGGCCTGCTCCCTGGAGGATCCGCATCCGAAATTTTCATCCGCAACGATGAAATCTCCCGGCTGCACTTTGGATGCAAATTCAGGATCGAGCGACTCAAATGTATGGACTTTCATCTCGTCAAATGTCGGATAAAGAAGATACTGTGATGCTATTATCTGGTCAGTATCCACATCTTTGTCAAAAAGGAAGATCTTACCCATTTTCTGTCCTCCACTGCTGTTTCTTTCAAAAATAATGTTTTTCTATTATATCCAAATGCATACAAAATATCAATTTTCTCTTGATTTTGTGTTATTATTATTATGTATACTCTATTGAAAGGAATTAACGGCATGCATAAGCTGATCTCCAGTCTCATACTGTACAGAGGCCTGAAGGAAGATCCTGTTCTCTCTTCACTCAGTTCCGTAACAAGAGAGCTTGACGGCACCGGAGAAGAAAGGACCTTTGACACCGCGGCTCTTACCAGCACTGTTTACGATCAGGTAAAGACCATTCTGGACGTGGCCACGGATTTCGGTTTTAACAACAATCTGTGGAGAGATTATCTGACATTCCGGATCATCTCAGATCAGAATTCGTTTTCCCTGACATGCGAAGGCAACGGTGCGCAGGAAGGCGGAAGTGTGAACTCATTCGCGAAAAATGATTTCCGGATCTTCAAGGCGCTGTTTGACTATGACTTCAGCCGGATCGAAGAGATCCTCGGGATAAACTGCTTCTCCATCCTGGAGGACTATCACGCCATCGCCAAGGAAGCCAAACTCTATGACCGTTCAGTCAGCGCGATCATACGCTCTTTAAGTGACCGGCTGGCCGGCTGCGCCGATGAGAATGAATTCTTCGATCTCATTTCCGCGCATTATAAAAACTACGGAGTCGGGATGTTCGGACTGAACAGGGCCTTCAGGATCAAGGGAACCGGCGACTCGCTTGAGTTCATCCCTATCAGCAACGCCGATCCGGTAAGGCTTTCAGACCTTGTGGGCTATGAGCATCAGAAGGCGCAGCTGAAAGAAGCCACCGAAAGTTTCTGCCGCGGGCAAAAAGGCAATAACGTGCTTCTCTACGGCGATCCGGGAACCGGCAAATCCTCCAGCATCAAGGCGATCATCAATGAATACTTTGATCAGGGCCTCAGAATGATAGAGATCTACAAGCACCAGTTCGCTGATCTTGCAAATGTGATCGCCCGGATCAAGAAAAGGAATTACAAGTTCATCATTTACATAGATGACCTGTCATTTGAGGAAAATGAAGTCGAGTACAAGTTCCTCAAGGCAGTCATTGAAGGCGGTGTTGAGAACAGGCCAGACAACATCCTCATATACGCCACTTCCAACAGACGGCATCTTGTCAAAGAGACCTGGAAAGACCGTAATGACATGGAGTTCAACGGAGATGTCCATCAGAGCGAGACCATGGCTGAAAAATTGTCACTGGCGAGCAGGTTCGGTGTCATGATAAGATATGACAATCCGAATAAGCAGGAGTTCAACGACATAGTAAAGGCTCTTGCCGCAAGGGCAGGCATTGAAATGAATGAGCAGCAGCTCATGTCCGAAGCAAATAAATGGCAGGTCCGCCACGGAGACTTTTCCGGAAGGACTGCCCAGCAGTTCATAAATTATATAGCAGGAAAATAAGAAGCAGAGAGGTTAAAACACATGTATTCCTATGAAACACTTTACAATGCAGATCCTGACGTCGCACTTGCCATAAAGGGTGAGATCGACCGCCAGCATTCACATCTGGAGCTGATCGCATCCGAGAACTTTGTAAGCAAAGCCGTCATGGCAGCGCTCGGAAGCCAGTTTACGAATAAATACGCGGAAGGATATCCCGGAAAGCGCTACTATGGCGGATGCCAGTACGTTGATATAGTTGAGAACCTTGCCATTGACCGCGCCAAAAAACTCTTTAACTGTGAATATGTTAACGTCCAGCCTCATGCCGGAAGCCAGGCAAATACCGCTGTCCTTCTGGCTGCCCTCAAACCCGGGGACATGATGATGGGCATGGATCTTAACCACGGCGGACATTTAAGCCACGGCGCAAGCGCAAATATCTCAGGTCTGCTCTACAATGTCTGTTCATACGGTGTAGGTGAAGACGGCTTTATCGACTATGATGAGGTCCTGAAGATTGCCAAGGAAAACAGGCCCAGGATCATAGTTGCCGGTGCCAGCGCATACCCAAGGGCTATCGACTTCAAGAAATTCAGGGATATCGCTGATGAAGTCGGCGCATATCTGCTCGCGGACATTGCCCACATTTCAGGTCTGGTAGTTGCCGGTGAACACATGAGCCCGATCCCTTATGCGCATGTTACCACGAGCACGACCCACAAGACTCTCCGCGGACCCAGAGGCGGAATGATCATGTCAAGCCAGGCGGTAGCTGACGAGCTTAAGATCAACAAGGCCATCTTCCCCGGACTCCAGGGCGGACCTCTTGTTCATGTGATCGCAGCCAAAGCCGTTGCTTACGGAGAAGCTCTTCAGCCGGAGTTCAAGGAATATGCAAGGCAGATCGTAAAGAATGCCAAAGCTCTGGCAGATGCAATGATCGACCGCGGCTTTACCCTCTTCTCCGGCGGAACCGATAATCACCTTATCCTTGTCGACCTCAGGCCGATCGGTGTTACCGGAAAAGAAGCGGAAGAGAGCCTGGACGTTGCAGGCATCACCTGCAACAAGAACGCAATTCCTTTTGACACCACCTCAAAGAGTGTCACCGGAGGCATCCGTCTTGGTACAGCAGCGCTTACCACACGCGGCATGAATGAAAAAGACATGGAGACTGTCGCTGAAGCCATAAGGCTTGTTCTTATCGACAAGACTCCGGCAGCTGTTGCAAAGGCAACTGAAATGGTTAACGAACTTACAGAGGCACATCCATTATACAGAGACTGAAACTAAAGGACCCTATCATGAATAAATACAGAGACTTTGACAACTACCTTAAGGAATATCCTTCCCAGGACGGCTATTTTGGCAAATATGGAGGAAACTACCTGGACGATCCGGAACTAATAAACGCATTTAATGAGTATGCTGAAGCTTATCATACCATTGCCCAGTCGGCTCAGTTCATCAATGAATTAAGACGCATCAGAAAAGATTTTCAGGGACGCCCCACACCGGTGTACCACTGTCAGAACCTATCCAACCTTTTGGGCCGCACCCAGATTTACCTCAAACGTGAAGATCTGAACCATACCGGCGCGCATAAGCTCAACCACTGCATGGGCGAAGGCCTGCTCGCCAAGTTCATGGGCAAGAAAAAACTCATAGCCGAAACAGGCGCCGGTCAGCACGGAGTCGCTCTCGCGACCGCGGCAGCTTACTTTGGCCTGGAATGCGACATCTACATGGGCGAAGTAGACATTGCAAAGCAGGCACCTAATGTAACAAGGATGAAAATGCTCGGGGCAAGGGTAATACCTGTAACTTTCGGGCTTAAGACGCTGAAAGAAGCTGTTGACGCGGCTTTCATGGCTTACTCTAAGGAGTACCATGACGCAGTTTACTGCATTGGCACTGCTGCCGGACCTCATCCTTTCCCTCTCATGGTAAGGGATTTCCAGTACGTCATCGGTGAAGAAGCAAGAGCCCAGTTCCTTGACCAGACCGGACATCTGCCCGACCAGGTTATTGCCTGTGTCGGCGGCGGCTCAAATGCGATTGGTATGTTCACACCTTTCCTTGCCGATCCGGTGGAACTGATCGGAGTGGAGCCGTTGGGACGCGGGCCAAAACTCGGTGATCATGCCGCATCCATCACATACGGAAGCGAAGGCATAATGCATGGGTTCAACAGCATCATGCTTGCAGATGAAAACGGCGATCCCGCGCCTGTATATTCCAATGCGAGCGGACTCGATTATCCCGCTGCCGGACCGGAGCATGCCCTTCTTCACGACATGAACAGGGTCAGATATACAACTGTAGATGATGAAGTGGCAATCGAGGCATTGTTCCTTCTTTCACGTAATGAAGGCATAATCCCCGCAATAGAAAGCTCTCATGCCCTGGCATATGCCATAAGGGTTGCCCGTACGGGAATGACCGGCTCGCTTCTCGTCAACCTGTCCGGCCGCGGAGACAAGGATCTCGATTTCGTGGACGAGCATTACGGATACGGACCCGAATTTCTTGAGAAGATGAAAGAACGCAGAAAATAATATCAATAATTGCAGATACAAAAAACGGACTGCCAAGGCAGTCCGTTTTTACA
>JAZOAJ010000339.1:0-2333 GCA_045595385.1 Lachnospiraceae bacterium
GCTGACCCAGGAAATGGCAAAGGAACTTGGTCCCCGCGGGATCACAGTCAATAATGTCATGATAGGACACATTGAAGGCGATGTGCCTGCTGACGACAAGCTCCCCGATTGGGAGAAGAAGTCCCTTCTTGAGAGGACTCCGCTCGGAAGACTGGGAGTTCCTGAGGATGTTGCCGGAGCAGTATGTTTCCTCGCAAGCGAAGAAGCAGGATTTATAAACGGCGCGACAATTGACGTAAACGGAGGACTTATCACCTGCTGACATGCAGCAGATCATGAAAAATAAAACACATTTACCCCTGAATGGCTAAAATATGCCGTTCAGGGGTATTTTTTGCTATTCTACTTGATGATTCTGGGATACAATTATTAGAGGTATTATTTCACGCAGCAAATGAAGTATGAATAAAAGGATCAATCTACATTACGCACTTATACAGGCGCTGTTCTGGGCTGCATATTGGAGGGGAACAGGATAGATGGCCAGCTGCCTGCTAAGCATAGGATATAATAAGACGGGTGTCGGAATAGCGATAGCCATCAGCGGTGCCGGTGCGGTACTTGCCCAGTCAGTATTATCAGGAGTCATTGACCGGTCAGGAAAGAGACTGCTCAAACCGGTTATACTGATCTGCGTGGTCACATCGATCGTGCTGTCACTGGTGGAATTGCTGTTCCCGACAGACAAGCTGATCGTAGGCATATGCTATGGCGTGAATGTGGCATCCCTGCAGTTTCTGGTGCCGCTGATCAATTCAATGAGCATCTGCGGCAGGGGAAATATCAATTACAGCATCGGAAGAGCAGTAGGCTCGTTGGTTTTTGCCCCTGCTGTTGCCTTCGTGGGTGAGATGGTAACCCTTCATGGAATGGGAGCGCTGTCTGTAATACGGAGCATTGCATTTACCGCATTCGTCATATGTGCGCTGACATTCCCCATTGATTACAGCGAACCGATCAACAGGACAAAACAGAAAGAAGAGGGCTTCTTCAGCAGAAATCCCGGTTTCGCAGCCATTATGGCCGGCTGTACACTTGTTTATTTCTGCCAGACACTGATGAACAACAATGGATATCAGGTCATTGTAAGCAAAGGCGGAGATAATGTTTCACACGGGATAGCATTGGCGATCGCGGCACTCGTAGAGGTACCGGTCATGCTTTCCTTCCGGAAGCTCCTTAAGATCAAAGGACCGTCATTCTGGTTCGCGCTTTCAGGGTTCGGATATGCTGTGAAGGCATTTGCTTTTCTGGCAGCGCCAAATGTTATCCTTTACTATGTGGCACAGGCAGCCCAGATCGTAGGGTGGCCTTTGATGCAGGTCGCATCGGTAGCATATGTCCGGTCAATAACGACCGACCGGGATACTACACGCGGACAAGCTTACATCACTTTAACTTATTCAATAGCTCTGATAGCCGGCTCTCCTCTGGGAGGCCTGCTGCTGCAGTATTTTGGCATACCGGTTATGCTCATTGCGGCAGGAATATGCTCGATCACAGGAGGGGCGATCATGCTCGCAGGAATTATCAGGAGAAACCGTTTTGCAGTTTAAAACAGGAGAATAGACATGATCAACGATTATCTGCTTGGAATGGATATTGGAACAACGAACATTAAAGCAATAGTGATCAATGCGGCCGGACAGATACAGGCAAAAGCATCAAGAAAACTATCCCTGATAATGCCCGCACCGCACCAGGTTGAACAGGATGCAGAGATGTGGTGGAACTGTGCTGTTGAGGTATTCAGGGAACTGAGATCCAAAACCGGAAGCTCAGTAATGGATAACATACGCGGCATCTGTGTCAGTTCTCAGACAGTCACAATGCTCCCTGTTGGTAAAAATGGAAAGACCTTAAGGAACGCCATCATATGGATGGATAACAGGGCAGATGACGAAGTCAGATATCTTACAGAGAAGATCGGGCTGGAAAGATACATGGATATCATCGGCACAAGTCCCAACAGTACTTTTCTTGCAGGGAAGATATTGTGGCTTAAGAGAAATGAGCCGGATATCTTTGCCAGGACACACCGGATACTCCAGGTCAGCTCTTTTGTCAATTTCAAACTGACAGGGGAAATGACAATGGACATTTCCCAGGCAGCCATGACCCAGTGCTTTGACAGAAACACCGGCAGATGGTCGGAGACAGTCGGCGCAGCTATCGGCGTTGATCTGGATGATCTGCTTCCCAGGCCTCTTCCATGCGGAGATGTGATCGGCTGCGTAACAAAAACAGCTTCGGAAGAAACCGGATTAAAAGAAGGAATTCCGGTAATGGCCGGCGCAAGCGACTGCATGACTTCCATGTACACGACAGGAATG
>JAZOAJ010000340.1:0-2791 GCA_045595385.1 Lachnospiraceae bacterium
ATTAAAGCCCCAGTACAGGATGCACGGAAATATGCCGGACTCTCTCAGCTTTTCCGTGCTGCAGCTGTATGCATGAGTGACCATCCCGTATGCAGTGGCGGCTTTCATGATATTGCTCATTTTACTGCCGTCCTTGGAAACTCCGCAGTCTTTGCGCATCTGTTCCAGAGGGACCCATTTGCCATAATATGCCAGAACCATACAAAGGGAAGCCGCGCCGCATTCCATCGCTTCCAGCTGCATGATGACAGGTACCTTTACCCGACCTCTGGTGACCGGTTTATGATTCGTTCTCTTTGACATGGCCGTACCTTTTCTCAATTGATCACAAAGGTAATGGGATGGACTTCATACACAGACCCGTTCTCATCATGTACTGCCACTGTCCCAAAAACTGACCACCCCAGTATGCCCAGTACAAGTAATACGATAGCGGCCAGCACGATCCAGACTGAAGGCGTCGTTACCCGGATATAAGCGTTCAGTTCCTCCGGCCCGCTGATCTTGGCAAGACTTTTCTGGTTAAATATGATCTTGCTCTGGCTTTTATTTTCATTTTCAGGGTTTTTTTTATCCATAGCGTTATATTCCTTGTATTTGAATCATTTATATGCAAATTACACCTTGAAGCTGTTTCGTATCTTTGCGCACACAGATGTACTCTTACGATATGGATCAGCATCAAGGTGTAACCTGAATCCGTAAAACCCGGTGTGTTTTGATGTCTCTCCTTATGACGGCTCATCCGGTTTACTGTGTCTGTGCTTTTTCTCAATCAATGCCCTGTACACAGCCAGGGCAAAAGCACCCGGATCATCCTTAAAAGGAAAACAGGTCCGCTCCCCGTCAATCGCCCTGCGCGGACAGCCGCCACAGCAGACAGGAAGCCACAGGCATTCCCGGCATATCGGATCCGGAACAGGGCAGCAGGTATTCAGATAGGAAGCCAGGATATCGGGATGGTCCGCGCTGGTGAAGGGATCATCCGGATCCCAGGAACCGACATCTGCGAAGCTTCTTTCGGGTTTGTCAACATCCTCCCAGCAGCTGTAAAGGCGGCCGGCATCATCAATGCTCACGCTGCTGAGGACACTCGCATCGCAAAAGATGCCGCCTTTTGTCCTGTAACGGCCTGCCTCAAGCTCCAGCGCAAGCTGCATAATTGTTGCTTTTTCCTGCAGTGTGCTCAGGGTTTTGCTGCGCTGCTTCAGTTTCTCGTTGCCGCAGACCAGAGCGGGATAGTATATAAGATCATTGCCGCTCTCCTGTGCCAGCTGCTTCACGAAGGCTCTTAAGGTTTCCACATCATTCAGGTTGTCCTCGTATATATTATGCCGTATCTTTATCCTGAAAGACATCTTGTTGTTCCGGAGGTTCTCGCAGATACGCCCGAAGGTTTTTCCCCCGCCGGCAAGATGCCGTGTACGGTCATGCGTTTCCTCCACTCCATCCAGCGTGATCTGGGCAGTATCTACCTTGCAGTCCTCGAGCATTTTAATGTTCTTTCCATCCAGTAAATACCCGTTCGTGACGATACCTGCACTGTATTTTGCACCTTTGAGTTCGGCCATATTCATAAGCCGGACAGACAGGGATTCGATCACGTCAGGTGCCAGAAGAGGTTCCCCGCCAAACCAGTTGACTCTCAGCTCCTGCGCTCCGAAGCTCCGGAGCATCTTCTGTGCCAGCTGCACGACCTGATCCTGTATCCCGGGAGACATTTTCCCGGCCCGGTGGTCTTCAAAACAGTAGGGACAGTCAAAATTGCAGCCGATGGTAGGACAGATGGTAAGACTGATTAAAGAAGAATGGCCGCAGCCTAAACGCCCGGAGGCATTTAGAACTGCGGTCTGGTTAAAGTTTATAATCAATCCGAATTTCCTGAATTTTTCCAGTACCGGATGCCCGGCATCAAGTTCCTCCACGATGCTGAGCAGATAGAGCTCAACACAGTTCAATACTACAAACGATCCCTGATATAGATCCAGAACAGCATAACTGTCCTTTTCAGGAAGCTTTCCGTAGATCAGGTATCCAGACCGCCTCCAACCGTCTTCTCCGCATGTTTTATGCAGAATCCGACTCATGATTAATTACCAGTTAAGAGGGCAATGATCGAAGAATGGGCACTGGTTAGTACCCTGACCGCCGCCTGCCAGAACCTCAACCTGCTCAGGGGTAAGCTCAACCTTCTCGTTTTCAAGAATCTCCTTTAATTCCTCCATGCTCTTGACATCTTTAACTTTAGCCTTGATTTCATCACTCAGATTGCCGAATAATTCTTTCAGTTCCATGTTTTCTCCTTTCATAGCCGACATAGTCTGTCTGTGGCTGTCAATTGTACATTCAGTTCCCCAAAATGGTAGACATCTCCATTCACTTTGCGTTATAATGTTGGAGAGAACATTTGTCAACACGGTTTGTATCGGAGTGAACAAGAAGGGGAATTTTGTCTTATGACAGTTTCAGAAGAACGGCTTCGCGTCTTAAGAGCGAACAATGCAGAATTGCATATAGAAACAAGGGAGTGTATCAAAAAAGCTCTCATTATTCTCCTTGAGAAAAAGCCATATGATTCCATTTCCATGACGGATATCATTAATAAATCAGGCGTTTCAAGATCCGGCGTTTATAAGAACTATAAGAACAAGGACGAGATCATGTTTGACATTTATAATGAACCGATCAATGAAATTATCAATACGCTGGGCAGTTCCATTTTTGAAAATATGGAACTGATCTTCCTGACAGGGAAAAAACATGAAAAAGAATTTAAGACGATCGTTGATGC
>JAZOAJ010000341.1:0-4332 GCA_045595385.1 Lachnospiraceae bacterium
ATGTTCTTCGGTGCCTGTGCCGGATCGACTGCAGGCGGTGTCAAGATAAGCAGGGTGGGCATCATGCTCAAGAGCCTGAGGGACAGTCTGCACAATCTTATCCACCCGAGGAGCGTGAGCAGGGTCCGCTACAATTACAAGGAAGTTCCTCACGATGTGATCAGGAGCGTCAGATTCTATTTCTGCCTGTTCATAGTGCTGTACGCTATCTCAATGGTCATAGTCTCGCTCGACCCGAAAGCAGACTTCATTACAGCGTTTGCGGCAGTTGATACAACGATAGGAAACAACGGAATAGGACTTGAAGGGGCAAATGGGCCGTTCTCGGGATTTGCCTGGTACAGCAAAGTCGTGTTTATTCTGGACATGCTCATCGGACGTCTGGAGATATTCCCGGTCATCATACTGCTGAACGGCATAATAACACCCGCCAAGAATGCGGGCAGGGCAGTGATCAAGGGGATAAAACGCCACGGGATCTGAAAACAGACCTGATAAAAAACCGAGAGGATAATGCCCTGCATTATCCTCTTTTATTATCATCGTCTTTTATGTAGTTCTTTGTCCGGGCATCTTCCGCGTCACTTTTAACCCTCTTGTATATCCACAGATATACCCAGAGGAGTACCGGTATGACCACAGTGCAGATGATGGACGCGGTGAAAAACCTCTTTGAGAGGTCGTTGTTCATGATCGCCAGCACAAGTGTGACGGCGTACATCCCTACAAGCAGAACTATTCCTATTATTGCGGCTATTCTTTTACCCATGCTGAAAGTATAAGCGAAAAGAATGAAATCCGCAATGACTGTGCTATAATAAAATGAACATAAGATAACGGAGGCATATGATGAAAGACTACATTCTCCGCGCTGCCTGCGCGGGACTTAAGATAAGGGCATTCGCGATAAAAGGAACCGACCTGGTCGAATGCGCGAGGCAGAGGCACAATACCAGTCCTGTAATCACTGACGCTCTTGGCAGGCTTCTCATGGGCGGAGCCATGATGGGTGCCATGATGAAAGGCGATAAAGACGTACTTACGATAACGTTCAAGGGAGACGGACCCGCGGGGCAGCTCCTTGTTACTGCGGATTCGCATGGAAATGTCAAGGGATACGCGGACAATCCGCAGGTAGTGATCCCTCCGAACTATGCCGGCAAGCCGGATGTAGGCGCTGCCATAGGCTACGGCGAGATGACAGTCATTAAGGACCTGGGCCTTAAGGAACCCTATGTCAGCCAGCTTCCCTTAGGCACAAGCGAGGTTGCGGAAGATCTGACATATTACTTTGCAAAGTCAGAGCAGACTCCGACAAGCGTGGCTCTCGGAGTACTCATTAACAAAGATAATACGGTAGCCCAGGCAGGCGGATTCATCATTCAGCTGATGCCGGGCGCCGACGATGAGACGATCGACAAACTTGAAAAGAGGCTTGGCAGCATGCCGCCTGTAACCAAGATGATGGAGGAGGGCATGGATCCGGAAGGAATACTTCAGATACTCCTTGGTGACATGGGACTTGAGATAACAGACCGTATTGACACAGCTTTTTACTGCAACTGCTCAAAGGAGCATGTGGCGAGGGTGCTCATAAGCATGGGAAAAGAGGAACTGCAGAAGATCATAGATGAAGGCAAGCCGATAACTGTGAACTGCCATTTCTGCAATACGGATTACACATACACCGTGGATGAGATCAAAGAACTGCTTGACTTCGCTAAGATAAAGAGTGCAGCAAAGAAGATAGGCATTTTTGGTGATATCGATGAAAAATGACCATAAATGTGTTATTAACTCGTATAATTAACTAATGTTAAAAAGATTGACTCTCTGCAGTAAATATGATATATTTTCATCAATAGTGAATAATATAAATTATTCACGGAGGGGGAATCATAATGCAGACAGGCACAGTAAAATGGTTTAACAACCAAAAAGGATACGGTTTTATCTGCGATGGAGAAGGTAAGGACGTATTCGTTCATTATTCAGGTATTATTCAGGAAGGATTTAAGACTCTGAAAGAAGGCCAGGAAGTGGAATTCGAGATCTTTGAAGGAGATAAGGGACCGCAGGCAATCAATGTGCAGGTTAAGTAATTACCGTCCCTGAACAATACAGGAACTAAAAAGAGATGCAATTGCGCATCTCTTTTTTTGCGTTTCAGGACACAAAGAGTTCACAATAATAATTAGCACTCGATGCTTGACAGTGCTAACAATGTGTGCTATATTACGTATAACAAATGAGACAGGTATAACACCTGCCGCACAGGTCCCAGGACTTGGCGGAGAGAAGGAGGTACATTATGTATTTAACAAGAAGAGATAACATGTATAACATTTTCAACGAATTATTCAGAGCTCCGTTCATGACAGGCTTTGGAGATACAACCGGAACTACTAAGCTCATGAAGACAGACATCAAGGAAAACGACAACGGCTACGTCCTCGACATGGAACTTCCGGGATATGCCAAGGAAGATATCAAAGCTGAGCTTAAGGACGGTTATCTGACAGTAACAGCAACAAAGAAGTCCGAGAAGTCTGAAGGCGGTGAGGACAGCAAGTTCATCCGCAGGGAGCGCTTCGAAGGCACATCAAAGAGAAGCTTCTATGTAGGCGAGTACCTGCATGAAGACGACATCAAGGCAGAGTATAAGGACGGCGTTCTTAAACTCGAGATCCCGAAGGAGCCCGAACCTGTGAAGGAAGAGCCCAAGATGATAGCAATACAGTAATGGTTCCATTGTGAACCCCACAGAACATATTTCCCCTAGAAGGGCAGCCGCACTAAACAGTGCGGCTGTCTTTTTTAATGACAGATTTTTTTGTTTACAGTAAAATAGTTACAGACATTCCGAAAATGAAAGGGGAAAAGATCATGGCTATCGTTCAGACAAAGACCGGATCCGTGGAAGGCGTATCTCTGGGCAGTGTAGAGGTTTTTAAAGGTATCCCATATGCGGCACCTCCTGTAGGTGAACTGCGTTTCAAGCCTCCGCAGAAACCGGCTCCCTGGGAAGGGATCCGCGTTTGCGATAAGTTCGCTCCCGCAGCAATACAGCAACTGGATCTTGAAGCAGAGAGTTTCGAGCCTTACGGGAAAGACTTTTACTGGGAAGGGATGCCCCCTGTCAGTGAAGACTGTCTTTATCTGAACATATGGAGAAGCAGTGATATCTCCGACGGAAAGCTCCCTGTCTATGTCTGGTTCCATGGCGGCGGCCTGGACCACGGCTGGTCATATGAGCCTGAATTTGACGGAGAAGGTCTTGCGAAAAAAGGCGTTATTGTAGTCTCTGTCGGCCACAGGCTTGGCATATTCGGGTATTTATGCCTTCCTCAGCTATCTGAAGAGCAGGGCGGTACGAGCGGCAATTACGGATACATGGACGGCCTCATGGCAGTGGAGTGGGTGATAGATAACATCGCAGCTTTCGGAGGAGACCCGGACAACATCACACTGGGCGGCCAAAGCGGCGGAACCACAAAATCATCGCCGCTGCTTGCACAGCCAAGCCTTAAGGGCCATGTACGCAGGCTCATCTCAGAGAGCGGCCTGCAGAGGGATAAGGTATTTCCCGGCCTGAAAGACGGGGAAGAGACCGGCCTAAAGACGCTTGATGCACTCGGTCTGCCCCGTGACATCACTCCGGACGAACTTAGAAAGATCGACACATGGGATCTGTACATGGATGAAGCTCCGCAGAGCACCATGGTATGTGACGGGAAGGTGATACCGTACAGTTCGGTGAAGGAAGCATGGGAAAACATTGGAAATATCGACTTCCTGTGCGGCTGCAACCTTGGAGAAGTCCAGCCGCGCCTGAACGCTGACAGGAAGGTATACGCCCCGTTCGGGACAGCGGAAGAGTTCTATGACAATTACCGGGAGATGCTGGGCAGCAGGTTCGATGAGTATGATTTCCCGTCGCTCGTTCCCGTTGATGATGACACTGCATGGAAGACTGCAAGACGCATCGCGGCTCTCGGGTTTACCATGCCTTCAAGACCGAATATCGCAAGAAATGTGATCCTTAACCGGCTGTTTGGCATTGAGCGTGCGCAGAAGGCTCCGGGCAGCCGCGTTTACACATATCTGTTCTGCCAGGTGCCGCCTTGCAGAACGGAAGAGAGAGGCACAGTCCGTGACAGTGAGCGCCAGATGGCTTATCACTCAAGCGAGATGTGGTATGTCTTCAATTCATTAGGTGAAAACTGTCCGCCTGTACGTCCCTGGAGAAATGAGGACTATGAGCTGGCAGACATCGCGTCGTCCTTCTGGGCAAACTTCATTAAAACGGGTGACCCGAACGGTGAAGGCCTT
>JAZOAJ010000342.1:0-7831 GCA_045595385.1 Lachnospiraceae bacterium
ATAGAGGATGAGGATAAGCAGTTCCTTGAAAGACAGACAAGGATCGCCCTCAGAAACTGCGGTATCATCAATCCCACAGACATCAATGATTACATTAAGCACGGCGGATATTCAGGACTGAAGAGAGTCCTCAGCTCCATGACTCCCGAGGATGTCATCGAAGAGATCAAGGTTTCAGGCCTTGCAGGAAGAGGCGGAGCAGGATTCCCCACATGGTTCAAATGGGATGCTGCAAGGAAGTCAAAGAGCTCAGGCGGAGCCAAGTATCTGATCTGCAACGCTGACGAAGGTGACCCCGGCGCATTCATGGACCGCGCGGTCATCGAGAGCGATCCCCACAACCTCATCGAGGGAATGATGATCGGAGCTTACGCTATCGGAGCAACGGAGGCCGTCGTATATGTACGTGCGGAGTATCCGCTCGCGATCGTACGTCTCGAGAACGCCATTGAGGAGGCAAGGGCAGCAGGAATGCTCGGAAAGAACATCTGCGGTTCTGACTTCTCATGCGACATGCGCATCAAGGCAGGTGCCGGCGCATTTGTCTGCGGCGAGGAGACAGCCCTGATCGAATCACTCGAAGGCAAGAGGGGCATGCCCCGTCTTAAACCGCCGTTCCCCGCTCAGCGCGGATACAACGACGAGCCTTCAAATATCAACAACGTTGAGACATTTGCAAATGTACCCTGGATCCTTGCCAACGGCGGAGCTAAGTTCTCGGCCATGGGCACGGAGAACAGCAAGGGAACGAAGGTATTTGCCCTTACCGGCAAGGTAAGGAAGGGCGGACTTGTTGAGGTTCCCATGGGAATGACGCTCCGCGAGGTCATATTTGACATCGGCGGCGGTATCCGCGACGGCAAGAAGTGCAAGGCCGTTCAGATGGGCGGACCTTCAGGCGGATGCATCCCTTACGAGATGTTCGACACAGTCATCGACTACAAGTCTCTCGCGGCAACCGGCGCGATCATGGGATCGGGCGGAATGGTCGTAATGGATGAGACCACGTGCATGGTCGGCATGGCCAAATTCTTCCTGGATTTCACAACAAAGGAGTCCTGCGGAAAATGCATCCACTGCCGTCTCGGCACCAAGCGCCTCTACGAGATCCTTACCCGCATTGTTGAAGGAAACGGACGCGAGGGCGACATCGAGCTCCTTGAAGAGCTCTGCGTTGCCGTCAAGGACAGCGCCCTGTGCGGACTCGGACAGACAGCTCCGAACCCCGTCCTTTCGACCATCAGGTATTTCAGGGACGAGTACGAAGCCCATATTAAGGAAAAGAAATGCCCTGCCCACGAGTGCAGCGCCCTCCTTTCCTACCATATTGATGAAACCAAGTGTATCGGATGTACTTCCTGTGCGCGCAAGTGCCCGGCCAAGGCCATTTCAGGCACCGTGAAGTCACCGCATTCCATCGATCAGTCCATCTGCATCAAGTGCGGACAGTGTATCGCAACATGCAAGTTCGGCGCGATCAGCGTGCAGTAAAGGAGGATTAAGATGAGTACGATCACTATTACAATAGACGGAAGACAGATCCAGGGCGAGCAGGGCGAGACCATCCTTGCCATCGCCAGGAAGAACGGCATTGAGATCCCGACACTGTGCTTTGACGAGCGCGTTAAGATCTACGGCGCATGCGGCGTCTGCATAGTTGAGGCTGAAGGCGTTCCCAAACTCCTTCGCTCCTGTGCAACAGTCGCCTCCGATGGCGCCGTATACCATACAGATACAGACAGGGTCAAAAAGTCCAGAAGAGCAGCATTTGAGCTTATCATGTCCGACCACTCAGGCGACTGCGTCGGCCCCTGCAGGCTCAACTGCCCGGCCGGCACAAACTGCCAGGCATATATCAAGCAGATCGCCCAGGGTGATGATAAGGAAGCTGTCCGCATAATCAAGGAAAGGCTCCCGATCCCTGCCAGTATCGGACGTGTATGCCCTCACCCCTGTGAGACCGCATGCCGCAGAAAGAACGTGGAGGAGCCCATCTCCATCGCATACCTTAAGTATTTCGCGGCTGACAACGACCTGTTCTCAGGCGAACCGTACAGACCGGAAGTTGCTCCCGAAACCGGCAGGAAAGTCGGTATCATAGGCGGAGGTCCTGCAGGCCTTACCGCAGCATACTTCCTGCGCCTCAAGGGACACGACGTCACAGTATATGACCAGATGCCTTACTTCGGCGGAATGCTGCGCTACGGAATCCCCGAGTACCGTCTCCCCAAGGAGAAAGTCCTTCAGAAGGAGATCGACCTTATAGCAGATACAGGAGTCAAGTTCGTTCCCAACTATAAGATCGGAAAAGACGAGAGCTTCGAAGATTTCAAGGCCCGCTTCGACGCAACACTCATCGCCATCGGCGCATGGAGCTCATCGGGAGTCCGCTGCCCGGGCGAGGAGCTTGAAGGCGTTTACGGCGGTATCGACTTCCTGCGCGGCGTCATAAACGGCAACCCTCCCGCGATAGGCAAAAATGTTGCTATCGTCGGCGGCGGAAATACCGCAATGGACGCATGCCGCACCGCAGTCCGTCTCGGAGCTGAGCACGTATATGTCATCTACAGAAGAAGTGAAGACGAGATGCCCGCCGACAAGATGGAGATCGCCGAGGCAAGGGAAGAGGGCGTGGACTTCCACTTCCTTGTAAACCCTGCCGAGATCATCGGTGAGAACGGCCATGTAAAAGAGATCAAGCTTCAGGTTATGGAACTCGGCGAGCCCGATGCCAGCGGACGCCGCAGCCCCATCCCTGTTGAAGGCAAGTTCGAGACACTCGCCGTTGACAGCGTCATCGCAGCCATCGGCCAGAAGGTCAACCCCGCCGGATTTGAAGCTGTTGAACTCAACAAGCGCGGCATCATCGCAGCTGACGAGTCCACATTCCGCACAAACCTCGAGAATGTGTTCGCAGTCGGAGACGCGACCAACAAGGGCGCATCCATCGCGATCGAAGCCATCGGCGAGGCCGGCAAGGCAGCAGATGTCATCGACAGCTACCTTAAAGGCAATGTCATTCCTTACGTTAAGCCTTACGTATCCGAGAAGGATCTCTCCGAGATCGACTTCACCAAGTGGGAAGTCACCAGCCGCGCAAAGATGCCGACCCGTGATCCCGAAGTCAGGAGAGGAGACTTCCTCGAGGTCAACAAGGGCTTCGCTGAGGAGATCGCCCGCGCCGAGGCAAAGCGCTGCCTTGAGTGCGGCTGCCACGACTATGAGGACTGCAGCCTGATCCGCTTCGCAAGACAGGTACCGGGCCTCGATCCTTCAAGGTTCGCCGGCGAGAAGCATCCCTGCTTCACCGAGCAGCGCCTTGAGACCATCGAGAGAGACCAGGGCAAATGCCTTCTTTGCGGCCTCTGCGTAAGGATCTGCGACGAGGAAGTAGGAAAGGGCATCCTTGGACTGGTAGGCAGAGGATTTGACACAGTCATCAAGCCTGAGTTCAACGATCCCGCAGTGCTTTCCTTCTGCGCAACCTGCGGAAAATGCGCCGAGAGCTGCCCTACAGGCGCCCTCAAACTGCTGTAACACTATGATTACGAGGCTGCCGCTTGATCGCGGCAGCCTTTTTTTATTGCTTTTGTCATTCCTTGGCGCCATGCACGGTGTGCATCCATGTAAAAGCTGGGTTTTGCGTATTTACATGGGCGCTATGCGCGGTGTGCGTCCATGTAAAAGCTGGGTTTTATTGATTTACATGGACGCTATGCGAGGAGCGTGTCCATGTAAAAGCTGGGTTTTTCTGATTTACATGGGCAGTCCATGGTCTGCTTCACGCGTTTTAGTCCAGGCAAAACAAGAATTTGAATCATTTACATGGGTATAGACACTCTGAAACACCCAGGTAAATCCTGATTTCATCATTATTACATGGATAAACCTCCTTACAAGCATCCATGTAAAATAAAGAAACCAGTAATTTGCATGGACCAGCCTCTAAAAACAAGTAATTAGGCCCCCAAAAAAAGAAACCGGTAATTAGTGCCAGCCCTCCCCAAAACCCCACTATGGAAAGATAAATCCGATGATGGTATAATACTTTTTTAATCGGAGGTAACCGGATGAATGCTGTTGAAAGATTCATGAACAAAATACTGAACAGTGCACTCGGCATTGTCTTATTCATATTGACGATGGCGGCATTTTATCTTCCGTTCGAGGTGGAGATATGCCCGCCGGTGCTGAAGGTTCTGCCGTATTTCAGGTTTGTGTGCGGCGGGCTCATCCTGATCGCGTTCTTCATACTTTATGCCAGCAGGCTGAGGGTGTTCAGGGATAACTGGTACCTGCTTGCTGCGGTGGTATTCATGGCTGTACTCATATATTCAACCTACATCAACTACGCGGACGTGCAGGGAGTGCTCGGAAAGAAAGGACTCACAGCGATCTTTGCGCTGCTGAACATGGCAGTGTTCCTGAGGGTTAACCCGAAAAAATACCTTCTGATCGCCTTCTTCTGGTATCTGCTGATCAATATCGCAAATACTTACTGCCTGTACCGCTTTTGGGGCGTCGGCCTCTGGGAAGTATGGGGGGTCAGGAGAGACGAACTGATAACGCTGGTCGGAAACTACAACGGCGGAGTGGAGTTCGTACTGCCGATGGCGGTGTGCGGGTCGGCATATGCCCACAGATACGGCAAATGGCTTGAGTACCTCAACTACGCGGCAATGATCATGAGCCTGGCGATGGCATTCAAGTGTGATTCACTTACACAGATAGCGGTATTTGCCGCGATAATGGTGTTCATGATCATAGGCGACATAAGCATGATCGCAAAGCCGGTCGCCAAGACGGTAAGGTGGATACTGAACCCCATGGTTCTTGTCGGGATCAACGGGCTTGTATATCTGACAGTCATATGGCTCGGCAGGGCACAGCTGTTTGCAAAACTCGGCATAGATACCGGATTCCACGGAAGACGCCACATCTGGGACATGGCGATCTACTACATACAGCAAAAGCCGCTCCTGGGGCACGGGCTTGAGGACGTGGACACGGTAGCAAACAAGATCTACGGATATGCGCACGCCCACAGCTTCTTCCTGCATACGCATTACATGACCGGCATCATAGGATTTTCACTGATAGTGGTCATGCTCATAATCGTGATAATCGCATGGTTCCGTGTAAAAAATGACAGGTTGGCATATGTCATGTCATTCATGATGTGCTGCCTGTGCATGACCAACCTTTTTGAAATGTACACCGTGCCGTTCTTCGTATACACGCTCGGCATCATATATTACATAGGAAAAACAGACAATGTCCTCCCGCAAGGAAAAAGATAACAAACAGATACCGCACTATCCCATTTCAGATCATGCGAACAGGACAGCCCTGAAGCTGGGGCTCAAGGCAGGCATCCCTATTGGGATGGGTTATTTTGCTGTCGCGTTTTCCCTGGGAGTAATGGCTGCAAGGGCAGGGCTCGGAGCGATAGCGGGAGCCATCGTAAGCCTGTTCTGCAACGCGTCCGCAGGCGAATACGCCGGCTTCACGGTGATCGCTGGCGGCGGATCGTTCATACTGATGGCCGCGATGACGCTGGTCGCAAATGCCAGATACCTGCTCATGAGCAGTGCCTTAAGCCAACGGGTCAAGCCCGGGCTTTCGCTTGGACACCGCATGCTGATAGGCCTGTATGTGACTGATGAGATATTCGGAGTTTCCATGGCAAGGCCCGGATACTTAAATCCCTGGTTCACTTACGGCTGCGCGATCATCGCATCGCCCATGTGGGCACTCGGGACGGCGCTCGGATGCATAGCGGGAGATGTGCTTCCGGTCAGAGTGGTCAGCGCGCTCAGTGTTGCCCTGTTCGGAATGTTCCTTGCGATAATCATACCGCCCGCCAAGAAGAGTAAGATAATAGCAGGAGTAGTACTGGTAAGCTTCGCACTCAGCAGCGCGTTTGCATACATACCCGGGATCAGGAACCTGTCCGAAGGCATCAGGACGATCATCGTGACCGTTGTCATTGCCGCGGCGGCAGCTGCCATCTGCCCAAGAAAAGACGAGGGAGAGATGCCGGAAAGTGAGGCGCAGGAATGATGAGGATGATCATTTACATCGTTATAATGATAGTTGTTACATACCTGTGCAAGGCGCTCCCGATAACGCTGATCCGCAGGCAGATAAAGAACCGGTTCATAAAGTCGTTCCTGTACTATGTGCCGTATGTGACGCTGGCGGTGATGACAGTACCCGCGATCATAAACGCGACGCAGAGTCCCATAGCCGGAGCCATAGCGCTCGTTGTGGGGATAATACTTGCCTGGGTGACGGAAAACCTGTTCATAGTGGCGAGCGCATGCGCGGTTGCTGTATTTATTACCGAACTTTTGTTATTGTAAATACAAAAAGATTGTGATAATGTCTTTATATTAATACATCGGGCCATGCCCGGTAATGAACAGAGTAGGACCGCAAGCGTCCAGTGCCCGGCTGACGGGGAGTTGTCTCCGGGACGAATCGCCTATGGCGTACGGTTTGCGGCCTCATCCCGCTGTCAGACATAAGGAAGATCTCCTTTTTATGCAGCGGCAGGGAAAGGAGTTTTTTTATATGAGTAAGTCAAAAATGACAGTCCTTGACCTTTGCCTGTGCGCAATGATGATAGCGCTGCATATAGTGCTTGAAGTTTTTGGCACGATAAGGATCGGGAATGACCTGAAGATCACATTCAGTACGCTTCCGTTCGTACTCGTAGGCATGCTGTGCGGACCGGTAGAAGGCCTGGTGACCGGCCTGGTGGGAACCTTCCTCAGCCAGCTGATCACATTCGGCATTACGATAACGACTCCGTTCTGGATTATCCCGGGGATGCTCCAGGGACTGGCTGCCGGACTGATCTACATGGCATTTAAACGGAAACCGAGGTTCTGGAACATAGTGGCAACAGTGACGCTCGCGTGCCTGGTGCTGGTGATATTCAACCTGATCGCCAGCTACTTTGACGGAGTGGTCATCTGGAAATACTGGACGATAGAGGTGCTCATAGCCCTCATACCGATGAGACTCCTGGTATGGGTCCTTGTGAGCATTGTATATTCAGCGGTTGCGATACCACTGTGCAAGACATTGCAGAAGAGGCTGCCTGCAGGATACAGGGCGGCTAAGAAAGGATAAAGACAAAAAATGGAGAGAAAGATCGAAACAAAATGTGTAATGAGCGGATACAGGCCCGGAAACGGAGAGCCCAGGCAGATGCCGATAATCCAGAGCACAACCTGGAAATATGACACATCCGAGTTCATGGGCAAGCTCTTTGACCTGGAGGAGACCGGCTATTTCTATACAAGGCTCCAGAACCCGACCAACGACAATGTCGCCGCCAAGATATGCGACATGGAGGGCGGAGCAGCAGCAATGCTGACATCATCAGGCCAGGCAGCCAACTTCTTTGCTGTATTCAACATCTGCACATGCGGCGATCACTTCATCGCGTCCTCATCCATCTACGGAGGAACATTCAACCTCTTTGGCGTATCCATGGCCAAGATGGGAATAGAGTGCACATTTGTCGATCAGGACCTTCCTCTTGAGGAACTCCAGAAATTCGTAAAGCCGAACACCAAGTGCATCTTCGCGGAGACGCTGGTAAATCCTACCGTAAATGTACTTGACTTCGAGAAGTTCGCTACGCTGGCCCACAGCAATGGCGTTCCTCTCATCATAGACAACACATTCGCAACTCCTGTCAACTGCAGGCCGTTCGAGTTCGGCGCGGACATCGTCACACACTCGACGACAAAGTACATGGACGGTCATGGCTGCCACGTCGGTGGATGCATAGTTGACAGCGGAAACTTCGACTGGA
>JAZOAJ010000343.1:0-2031 GCA_045595385.1 Lachnospiraceae bacterium
CGGAGTGAAATACATTCCTTATGAGCCCACAGGACGTAAGGTAGAACTGGAGCTGTGAGGATTTTTTGTAAAAAATACAATAAAACTGATGTATTTTTTTCGATATTTTTATTGTGTGTCACTAAAAATAATGATAGCATAGTTGGTAAGTTTTATTTTGGGATACCAGCATTTATTAACGGAGGCGGAAATGGCGCGGGAAACCATAAACAGCATTAAAGAAGCTGAAACAAAAGCTCAGCAGATCATCAAGGATGCCGAAGCCGAATCCAAGGCCATTGTTGAAAAAGCCAGGGAAGAGGTAAAGGAATACGAGAACAAGCTTGTTTCAGACGCAAGAGCCAGAGCAAAGGCTGCTGTTGAAGACGCATCGTCCGGTGAGGATGACGCGATGGAGGCAGTAAGAAGAAGAGCTGTGGCAGTGATCGCCCAGCAGCAGGAAGGCTTTGAAGAAAAGCGTGCGAGAGCGATCGATCTGATCATATCGGAGATCACCGGCTGACGTAAGGGGGGATGAAAGTGGCTTCATTAGCCATGAAACGCATAACCATATGCGGATTGAGAAGCGACAGAAAAGCCATCCTGGAAGTGCTTCAGCGTTTGGGAACGATAGAAGTCCGAAACTTCATTGAAGAAGACGATGTGTTCAGGAAGAACCGGATGCCGATCTCGGCGGCCGAGTTCGAACGCGGCATCCATGATGCTGAAAGCGCAATAGAGATCCTGACGGAGCTCGACGGAGAAAAGACCGGCGGGCTGCTTTCGTCGTTCAAGGGACGCGATGTTGTCGACATTGAAAAGTACGACAACTTCAAGAAAGAATACCTGGATGTGCAGGGCGCAATAACAAGCATACTTAAAAACAACAAAGAGATCGCGGAAAGGAAAGCGGAGATCCTGAAGTGCACACAGCAGATAGAGATGCTCGAGCCGTGGAAGGCTCTGGACATCAGCCTGGATTTCAGAGGTACCGCCCAGACATCTGCATTCATCGGAGCACTGCCGAAGGAAACAAGCCTTGATGAGATCTACACAGGCATCGCGGAGAATACTCCTGCCGAGGTCAGCGTGGACATCATCAGCAAGAACAAGGAGCAGACCTGCATCATGGCAGTCTGCGGCAAGGATGATACAGCCGATGTCACTTCCGCGTTAAGGGCGATGGGATTTGCCTATCCTTCAGTGAACACATCTCTTCCTCCTGTCGAGGAGAAGGAAAGACTCCAGGCAAGGATAGCGGAGTGCGAGAAGGATATCGAGACATTAACCCAGAAGATACTCGAGTGCGATGATAAAAAACCCCAGATCAAGTTCATGAGGGATTATCTTTGCATAAGGGAAGAGAAGTATTCTGTCATCAATTCACTTCCCCAGTCCGAGCACGCATTTGTACTTACGGGATATACACCTGAGAAGTATCTGCCGAAGCTCGAAAAAGCCCTTGCCAAATATGATGTATCAATAGAAACAGAAGATCCGGCAGAGGATGAGGACGTACCTGTACTTCTTTCAAACAACGCATTCTCTGAGAGCGTTCAGGGCGTGGTCGAGTCTTACGCCCTGCCGACAAGATCCGAGGTCGATCCGTCATTCCTGATCTCACTGTTCTATTTTGTATTTTTCGGCTTCATGCTTTCGGATGCAGCGATCGGACTCCTTATTTTCCTCGGAGCCCTCATACTGCTGCTTACGAACAAGAACATGGAGGTCGGACTTAAGAGAAATGTAAAGCTCTTCATGTTCGGCGGCATATCCGCAATGTTCTGGGGCGTGATGTTCGGAAGTTATTTCGGAGACATGATCACGGTCGTGTCCGGAGAGTTCTTCGGCAAGGCACTGATCGTAAAGCCGGTCTGGCTTGACATGCAGTCGCATCCGATGACGGTGCTCACGCTTGCTCTTGGCTTCGGCCTTCTGCACATATTCACGGGAATGGGAGTTGCCGCTTACCAGTTCCTCAAGCAGAAAGACCTGCAGGGATTCCTGTTTGATGTGATAACCTGGTATGTGGTGCTGATCGGACTAGTGCTC
>JAZOAJ010000344.1:0-3017 GCA_045595385.1 Lachnospiraceae bacterium
GCTGGTTTCCATTATCACGCCGTTCCTGGCATGGCTGATCAGACCCACGATCCCCGTTACCGGCACCATTTATGCCCTTTCACAGGGAGTAGTGATAGGTTTCATTACGATCGCGCTCAGGGAAGACCTCAGGTGGATAGCCCTTCTTGCGGCGATCCTGACAGTGGCTTTGGTGGCTGTGATGCTTTTTGTTTACGCAAAGAGGATAATTAAAGTTACAGCGAGGTTCAGGGGCATAATCTTCGCTCTGTTCGGCACGATCGTGATCGGCGGCATCATCTACTTTATCCTGTACATTATCCCGGCAACCAGACAGATGCTGTCAGGAGTGAACCAGGTATTAAACAGCCCGGTTGTCAGCATAATCTTTTCAATAGTGTTCATTATAATTGCCGCGCTGTTCATGCTGGTTGATTTTGACACGATAGAGAGATGCGTCGAAGGAAGAATGGAGAAGAAATATGAATGGATGGCAGCATGGGGACTTGCTTACACCATCCTCTATGTATATTTCAAGATACTGAGACTTCTTATAATGATATTCGGAAGATCAAGAGGCGGCAGTTCAAAATCCTCATCATTCTGAGGAACTGCGCTTTTTGCAGTTGGCGCTGCAGCCTTCGCATCCGCAGCTGCAGCCACCGCGCTTTTTCTTTTTTATGATCACGGCTGCAGCGGCAATGACCGCTGCAGCTATTATTATGATTATGATCCAGTCAAAAATGTTCATGTAAACTCCTTTAAGCCAGGCCGAACAGCATGCCTATCAAACGCACGATAAATGCGCATATCCATGCGATCAGACATTGCCATACAACAACTCCTATTGCCCATTTATGTCCAAGCTCCCTTCTGATCGAAGCAACAGCAGCTACACACGGAGTGTAGAGCAGGCTGAAGACCAGGAGAGAGAACGCTGCGAGCGAGGACATGACTGCGGCAACGCCGCCCTGAGCGCCAAACAGGACTTCGAGTACCGATACCACACTCTCCTTGGCCATGAAGCCGCTTATGAGAGATGTGACGATCCGCCAGTCTCCGAGTCCCAGAGGTTTGAATATGGGCGCAATGACTCCTGCGATCGCCGAAAGGATACTGTCCTGGGAATCAGTTACCATGTTGAAATGGAAATTAAACTTGCTCAGGAACCATACGACAATGGTCGCGATCAGGATGATGGTGAAAGCCCTCTGCAGGAAGTCTTTTGTTTTTTCCCAAAGAAGCTGGATAACATTATGAACGGATGGAAGCCGGTAATTGGGAAGTTCCATTACAAATGGAACTGCTTCCCCCTTGAACATTGTCTTTTTCATCAGGAGGGCTATAAGTATGCCTACCACAATACCTATGACGTATATTCCCACCATTACAAGCCATGCGGTCTTCGGGAAGAAGGCGCTTGCAAAGAAAGCATAGATCGGCATTTTGGCATTGCAGCTCATGTAAGGAGTGAGCAGGATGGTCATCTTCCTGTCGCGTTCGCTTGGAAGGGTCCTTGTTGCCATGACTGCGGGAACTGTACATCCGAACCCTATAAGCATCGGAACAATGCTTCTTCCCGAAAGACCTAGTTTTCTTAGGATCTTATCCATGAAGAAGGCAACTCTTGCAATATAGCCGCTGTCCTCAAGAAGGGAGAGGAAGAAGAACATGACAACGATGATCGGAAGGAAGCTGAGTACGCTTCCGACGCCTTCAAATATGCCGTCTATCACAAGGCTGTGGATCGTTGCATTGACACCGCCTGCTGTCATTGCCTGGTCAACAAAGCCGGCCAGGGCAGTAACACCCATGTCAAGCAGGTTCTGGAAGAATGCGCCGATAACGTGGAAAGTCAGGAAGAATACCAGGCCCATGATCGCGATGAAAATGGGTATGGCGGTGTATTTGCCGGTTAGCAGTCTGTCTATTTTCCTGCTCCGCACGGATTCTTTACTTTCCTTTGGCTTGGTCACACAGGTTTCACAGACGTTTTTGATGAAAGCAAACCGCATGTCCGCTATGGCAGCAGTCCGGTCGAGCCCGCGCTCGTTTTCAAGCTGGACAGCTATGTGCTCTAGGATCTCTTTTTCATTTTCATCGAGGCCTAACTGTTCGATGATCAGGTGATCGCCCTCGATAGCCTTGGCAGCCGCAAATCTTACAGGAAGACCGGATGCAACAGCATGGTCTTCTATCAGATGGACGGCAGCGTGAATGCAGCGGTGAACAGCTCCGCCATTGTCGTCAGAACCGCAGAAATCGATCCGTGCAGGCTTTTCCTGATATTTGGCGATGTGGATCGCATGGTCCACAAGCTCGTGGATTCCCTGTCCTTTGGCAGCAGAGATCGGAACAACAGGAGTTCCGAGCATTTCCTCCATTGTGTTTACATCTATGGAGCCTCCGTTGCCGGTGACCTCATCCATCATGTTGAGGGCAACAACGACCGGGATCCCCATTTCGAGCAGCTGCAGCGTAAGATAAAGGTTTCTTTCTATATTTGTCGCGTCAACGATGTTGATGATCGCTGAAGGTTTGTTCTTAAGGACAAAATCACGCGAGACAAGTTCTTCGCTCGAGTAGGGCGACATCGAATAAATGCCCGGAAGGTCAGTGATAGAGGTATTCTTGTGTCCTCTTATGACTCCGTCTTTTCTGTCAACAGTAACACCCGGGAAATTTCCGACGTGCTGGTTGGAGCCCGTCAGCTGGTTGAACAGAGTAGTCTTTCCGCTGTTCTGGTTGCCCACGAGTGCAAATGTGAGCACCGTGTCCTCGGGAAGGGGATCACCGCTTCCTTTCGGATGGAACTTTCCGCCTTCACCGAGTCCGGGGTGGTGATCTTTTTTGGGATGGTAGTGGCCGTGCCCATGTCCGTGTCCGTGATGCTCGCGATCAAGAGGCCTTACATCTATCTTGCCTGCGTCATCGAGCCTCAATGTAAGGGAATAGCCGTGGAGTTCAACTTCTATCGGGTCGCCCATCGGAGCGTATTTTATGACTGTGACTTCTGTGCCGGGGATCATTCCCATGTC
>JAZOAJ010000345.1:0-10789 GCA_045595385.1 Lachnospiraceae bacterium
AGCCTGTTTAATTATTGGTTTAAGCATTAAGTGCAGTACGGACGATATAGCAAGAACGAGTCCCGTGCCGATGATCATGGCGGGAACTGACATCCCGTATACTGCGTTTAAAAGACCATCCAGCATATCTTAAGACTCAAATACCGCCTTCATGCATTTATATGTCATATAGCAGTCAAATTTTGCAACTGTCTCATAAGGGGCATGCATTGAAAGAACAGGGACTCCGGCGTCAATGGTGTCGATATTGCGGTTTGCCATGTAGAGCGCAACTGTTCCGCCGCCGCCCTGGTCATTCTTGCCCATCTGTGTCATCTGCCAGACGACCTTATTGTCGTTCATTATCTTGCGGAGTTTCCCGACAACCTCAGCTGACGCATCGGATGCACCGCTCTTTCCGCCATGGCCTGTATATTTGCAGAAAGCAACCCCGTGATTGATCTTAGAGTCGTTCCTGACTTCAAATACTTCAGCATAGTTGGGGTCATATGCAGCTGTTACATCTGCGCTGACGCAGAATGAGTTTGCGAAGCAGTCCCTGATGTCAACTTTCTGGCCTTTGCACAGGTCGCCTATGAACCACTCAAATGCCTGGCTCTGCATGCCGCTGACGCCCATGCTGCCTATCTCTTCCTTGTCTGCAAATATGCAGACACCAGTTTTTTTGAATTTCTTTGCGTCAAACAGTCCTGCGAGCTCTGCGTATGCGCATACCCTGTCGTCATGTCCGTATGCAGCGATGAGGCTGCGGTCAAATCCGATGTCCCTTGCCTTTCCTGCAGGAACTATCTCAAGTTCAGCGGAGATAAGATCCTCCTCTGTGATACCGTATTTTTCGTTCAGTATCTTGAGGATGCCGAGTTTTACCCTGTCTTTTTCATTGTCCTTACCGATGGGGCGGGATCCGACAAGGATGTTCAGGACTTCTGACTTTACTGCCACATTTAAAGGCTCTTTGTCACTTGCCTTGCCGAGATGAGGAAGAAGATCTTCTATGATGAACTGGGGATCCCCTTCATCCGCTCCGATATTCACCTCAACGCTGCTGCCGTCCGCAAGGATCACAACACCATAAAGCTCAAGTGTCCTTGAAAGCCACTGATACTTACGGATGCCGCCATAGTGGTGAGTCTTGAAATATGCCAGTTCCCCGTCTTCATAAAGGGGATTGGGCTTAAGATCAAGACGGGGCGCATCAGTGTGGGCCGCGGTAAGGTTTATGCCCTTATCCAGTTTTTCTGTTCCGATGACAGCGAGCATTATCGCTTTGCCGCGGTTATTGAAATAAACCTTGTCGCCGGCTTTCAGTTTCATGCCTGCCTTATATTCTTTAAATCCCTTTTCCTCAGCCAGTTTGATGCAGTACTTTACGCACATTCTCTCTGTCTTGCCGTTGTCAAGGAACTTCTTGTAATCCTCACAGTAAGCTGTCATTTTCTTTTCTTCAGCCGCGCTTAAACTGTCGTAGCCGTTTGCAGCCTTGTACATGAGTTTTTCTTTCAGTTCATTCTTTTTTTCTGCCATGTTGCACCTCAGTATTTTATTATATTCTTTTCCCCGGGATCTGCGGGGCTTACGCCTGCATCCTTGGGGTAAACTATCGAATTGGGATTTCCGTCTGAAACATATCTCTGCCCGTTGTTGAGCATGTCAAAGTTCATCTCTATGTCAAATTCTTCCCCGTTGTTGTCATAACCGCGAATGCGCTTCACATACGTATGGTCGATCTCTCCGCTGAAGCAGGAACTTTCGAAAGTCCATCCGCAGATCAGCGCCGAACTCGTAGTATAATTTTTGCCCTGATAAGACCCGCTGAATATCTTTTCAAATTTGCTGTCCGCGGACGTATCGGTGGGTGATCCGAACGGAAGGGCAACTATGTCCAGATACTTGCCGGGAATAATGTCGGACAGCACGCTGTACATGTATCCGACTTCCTCCTCGATCTCTTCCCCTGTAAGTTCAGCCAGATCCGGATGGGTCTTGGTATGGTTCCCGATGTCATAACCGTGATCGATCATCCAGTTAAGCAGCTGCCGGTCTTTCTCCTCTCCGTTTTCAAAGAGGCCGGCGTTCAGGAAAAATGTTGCTGTCACGTTAAAGTCAGGGTGTTTTTCTTTAAAACTTTCCAGGATTGCAAGGGCACTGTTGTCCGAGAAAACGGGATCTCCATTTTCATCAAAGCCGTCTATGCGGGCCTGCCTTACACCGTCGTCAAATGTGATCACTATGGGACTGTATCCAAACTCTGTATATATGTTTCCATCCAGGAAATCCTTTAGCCTGATACAGCGGTATCCCCAGTTATAGTAGTTTTCCAGATCATTTTCAAATGCTTCCGCTGTCCTGTTATAACCGTCAACGTCAACATTCCCTCCGGTATAGATGGTCTCGGAGTTTTGCATGTCATAGATCCGGTGGTACATGAGGATAGGGACTCCGCCCATCTCATTGATCCCGGCTGCCCTGTAATCATCTTTTGTGTACGATGGTTTCGCGGTGGTCGTTTCCTCTGTTGTCAGGTCAGCCGACCCGGCAGACGAATTCGCAGACTGCGCTGCAGCCGCAGATTTTTTATCGGCATTTTTATTGCTGCAGCTTACGATCAGAACTATGACCAGCACAATAATGCCTATCAGCACCAGTGCGGCTGCTGACAATTTGATGATCGCAAGCCTTTTTTGTCTGCGGCGCCTCTGCGCCTTGCTCATCTTTTTTTTCGCCATCGTTATTCTTCGTCGGTTTTCTGCTTGTTTTTCTTGATCACCTTGAGCCTTGTGAACTCTTCTCTTTCCTTCTCTTCAAGGGAGGCAGAAATGCTCTTTACCAGTTCTTCATATCTTGGTATTGTTATATTTTTAAGCGCATTTGCCCTTTTCTGTGCCTTGTTTATATTTGTTGAAAGACGGAAAGCCGCATTTTCAAGCACCGCCATCTTTACTACCAGTTCCCTGACTTTCGAAAAGCGCATTCTTGCAACGTCAAGGCTCTCGTTGGTCTTGAAAAAAGGATATGCCGGTGTGATGTCACTTGCCTTATACTCTGCCATCGGGATCTCTGAATCCATGACATTCCTGGTATAGATCTTTACGTCATTACATACCGGAACAGCTGTCGCCATGTCCCTGACTGTCATTATGCCCAGCTGGACATTTGCCTGCTCAAGCGCAGCGTAAGCATCTGAAAATGTGCCGTTGATCTCAGCATTTATCTCCCTGATCTGATCGACTATGCCGACAATCTCCGAAACAAGCACATTCCTTTTTTTGTCCATGAGCTCATAGCCCATCTTCGCCAGCGCAAGTGTATTCTTGTTCGCTATTAAATTACCCTTTGTAGGAAATTCCCGGGTATCCATTAACGTCAGTCTTCCTTCACTTCGTAATACTTATCAAGTATCTTTGTATCTATCCTGTCGAGTTCCTCCCTCGGAAGGGTGCGGAGCAGCTCCCATCCGATATCGAGGGTCTGCGTTATGCTCCTGTTTTCATCATCTCCCTGACAGATGAACTTCTCCTCAAACTCTTTTCCAAACCTCATGTAATTCCTGTCCTGTTCGGAGAGTTCCTCCTCGCCTATGACGGATGCAAGGGACCTGGCATCCTGTACCTTGGCATATGCCGCAAAGAGCTGGTTGGCCACATCCTGATGATCTTCTCTGGTATACTCAGCACCGATGCCGTCTTTCATCAGACGGGACAGGGACGGCAGTATGCTGATCGGAGGATACTGTGACCTGTCATGCATCTCCCTGGACATAACGATCTGTCCTTCTGTTATATACCCTGTAAGGTCAGGGATGGGGTGTGTAATGTCATCGTTCGGCATGGTAAGGATAGGCAGCTGTGTGACTGATCCCTTTGATCCGCTGACAATACCGGCTCTTTCATATATGCATGCCAGTTCACTGTAGAGATATCCCGGATATCCCTTTCTGGACGGGATCTCGCCCATTGATGAGGATACCTCTCTGAGCGCCTCGGCGTAGGATGTCATGTCGGTCAGTATGACAAGGATGTTCATTTCCTGCTCAAAGGCCAGATATTCCGCTATCGTGAGCGCGACCTTGGGAGCTGTAAGACGTTCAACAACAGGGTCATTTGCAAGATTAAGTATCATGGAAACCCTGTCCGCTACTCCGCTTTCCTCAAATGTCTTGCGGAAAAACTCTGCGACGTCATACTTCAGTCCCATTGCGCAGAACACGATACCAAAGCTTTCTTCTTCTGAACCTTCTCCAAGATTTGCCTGGCTGACTATCTGCGCCGCAAGCCTGTCATGAGGGAGTCCGTCTCCCGAGAAGATCGGGAGCTTCTGTCCCCTGATCAGGGTAGTAAGCCCGTCTATTGCGGAAATTCCTGTATTTATATAGTTTCTCGGATAAACCCTGGTTGTCGGGTTGAGCGGAAGTCCGTTGACGTCAGCTACCTTGTCTGAGACAACCGGCCCCAGATTATCTATCGGTTCTCCGACACCATTGAACGTCCTTCCGAGCAGTTCCCGGCTAAGGGGTATCTCAAGAGGTGTGCCGCTGTGCTTTGTATGGGTATTTACGAGAGACATTCCCTCTGTGCCTTCAAAGACCTGGGCAACCACCTTGTCTTCGCTGATCTGTATGATCCTGCCGAGCCTTCTCTCGCTTCCGTTATTTATCATGAATTCCACCATCTCATTATAGGAGGCATCCTTTACCCCCTCCAATGTGATCAGCGGACCGTTTATGCTGCTTAGTCCAAGATAATTAATCGACATTTGTCTTTCCCTGCTCCTTCAGAACTTTGCCGTAGAATTTTTCGATAAGGTCACTGTAGGTATCAAATTTCTCCGGCTCATCATTTCCGATCTCGAATTTCATGTTGCATACTTTCTCAAATATGTCCTCTTTCCTGATTATGGATACCGGAATTCCGGCAGCGATCAGTGACTTGCACTTGTCATACAGAAATAGGATCGTCTTCATCATGCGGTACTGCTTATTCAGAGGGACGCAGGTATCAACCGGATGGAACGCGTTCTGCTGGAGGAAGCCTACTCTTATGACCCTTGCGATCTCCAGTATCAGTTTCTGGTCATCCGGGAGCACATCACTTCCTATGAGCTTTACGATCTCCATCAGAGAACTTTCATCGTTCAGGATAGTGACCAGCCTGTTCCTGTATGTTACGAACAGCCGGCTTACATTCTGTGAATACCATGGAGCCAGGTCGTTGACATACTCCGAGTAGCTGTTCAGCCAGTTGATCGCAGGGAAATGCCTTGCGTAGGCAAGCGCCCTGTCAAGTCCCCAGAAGCACCGTACAAAACGTTTGGTGTTCTGCGTAACAGGCTCTGAGAAGTCACCGCCCTGAGGTGAAACGGCTCCGATTATGGATACGCTGCCCTCATCGCCGCAAAGCGCCTGGATGTATCCGGCTCTCTCATAAAATCCCGAAAGGCGGCTTGCAAGATAAGCCGGGAAGCCTTCCTCTGCAGGCATCTCTTCAAGTCGTCCTGACAGTTCTCTCAGCGCCTCTGCCCATCTGGAAGTCGAATCCGCCATGACTGCCACATGATAGCCCATGTCCCTGTAATACTCTGCCAGGGTTATTCCTGTATAGATACTTGCTTCACGAGCGGCAACAGGCATGTTAGATACATTTGCGATCAGGCAGGTCCTGTTCATCATGGTATTGCCTGTCTTAGGGTCAACGAGTTTGGAGAAATCCTCAAGGACCTCCGTCATCTCGTTTCCACGTTCTCCGCATCCTATATATATGATGATATCAGCATCCGCCCACTTGGCGATCTGATGCTGGTTCATTGTCTTTCCCGTTCCGAATCCGCCAGGTATGGCGGCGGTGCCTCCCTTGGCGATCGGGAACAGCGTATCCAGGATCCTCTGGCCTGTAACCAGAGGTCTTGAAGATACAAATCTGTTTCCGTATGGGCGCGGCACTCTGATGGGCCAGCGCTGGGCAAGCTTAAGTTCTACTTCATCCCCGTTTCTGGTCCTTACCTTAGCTATTGTTTCTTCGACTGTATAATCACCGTCAGGCGCTGCATAGATCACCCTGCCCGATACTTTAGGCGGGACAAGCGATCTGTGCATGATGCTCTCGGTTTCTAAAGTCTCCGCAAGGATCTCACCGCCGGCAACAAACTGGCCTTCTCTGATCTTCATCTGTACATGCCATTTTTTCTCTGTATCAAGTGAAGGGACAGTAACTCCCCTTCCGATATACATGCCGCTCTCTTTGGCTATGCTTGCGAGAGGTCTTTCAATTCCGTCAAAAATGTTATTTAGGATGCCCGGGCCAAGCGTCACATAGATCGGCTGTCCGCTGCCGTAAACAGGGTCTCCCGGCCTGAGTCCGGTTGTTTCCTCATAGACCTGGATGGTGGTCATGTCCGCGGTCAGCAGTATCACCTCACCGACAAGGCGTGAGGTTCCGACAAACACCATCTCTCCCATGGACAGGGATGTCTTTCCTTTTATGTAAATGACCGGGCCGTTAATGCCGTATATTTTTTCTGTGTTTTCCATTTTTTCGTATCTCCGGGATCAGGCACTCATGCTTTCAGCACATAAGTCCTCTTTTTTTCTCCCATTATGGAAGAGTAGGAATCATTGATGAAGATATTTCTTGAGGGGATGTCTGCCTGAACTCCCCCGTTAAAATGCATGTCACTGATCTGAAGCGTGACACCGCACTCTTTCTCAAGTTCATCCTTAAGGGCTGCGTCGCTCGCGCAGAGATATATAACCGTTTCCTCTCCGTCTGCAAACTCAACGATCTTTTTTATGCAGTCCTTCAGCGTTTCTTTATATGCCGGGGTCGTCCTGAATTCATCCAGTTTTTCCCCGACTTCCTTAAAGAGTTCTTCGATCAGGATCGCCTCTTTCTCAGACAGTTTTCTTCTGATCTTCAGTTTTTCCGAGGCAAGTGTCTTCTGCAGCTCACGTTTGATCTCCACGCGGTGCAAACGTTCCTGCAGATCGATCTCTTTGCCGTGTTCTTTTTTATAATTCTCAAGATCCCGCTCGAGGTTTTCCCTCATTGCTTCGATCTCGCCCTCGTTCTTCTGCTTCAGGGCGTTCATCGCGGAATCATAGAAATATTTCAGTTTGTCTTCTGCTGCCATTTGGTTTTCCTCAGATCTTCATTCCTATCGCTGTCTCAATATAAGATGACACAGCATCGGTAATCCTGGCTTCTTCGCCTCGTGCCGGGATGGATACGATAAGGGGCATGGGATGCTTAAGCTTCATTTCGATCAGAAATGAGCTGTACTGCTCATAGAGTTCATCCATGATCAGGATGATCCCCGTGTCCTTATCCGCAAATGCCTTATCAAATGCCTCATGGAATTCTTCATCAGTATGTACGATGACACCATCCACTCCGGCAAGACGCATTCCGGCAAATGTTTCCGTATTGTTCGCGATCAAAAAAATCTTCATCTTACAGTGCGCCCAGTATCATGAAAGAAATGATAAGTCCGTAAAGTGCGATACCTTCAGACAGACCGACAAATACCAGAGATTTACCGAATACAGTTGAGTCCTCGCTGAGTGCTCCGAGAGCTGCGCTTGCAGAGTTAGCTACCGCAATGCCTGAACCTATGCAGGAAAGTCCTACTGCGAGAGCTGCCGCAATGTATCCGAGGCCTGAAGCAGAAGCTTCACCTGCTGCTCTGGCAGTACCTGAAAATACTATCACCGTAGAGATGATGAACGCGCAGGCAAATGTGATGATGTTCACCGCGAGTGTCCTTGCCCTGCTGCGGTTTTTCTTTTTCCCGAACATGAAATAATATGCTATCGGGAGCACGATCGTAAGCAGGACCACGATTGCAAGAATGATCTTTGTTGCCAACATTAACTGTTCCTCCTTTTTATGAAAAACGGCTTGAATTCCCTGCCGTCTCCTTTATAGAATTTTGAAAATACTTCATAGTACTGCAGACGCAGTACCTGAATGCCTACTATAAGTCCCTCGAATCCCATTACAAAGATATTGCCTATGATCAGGACTACTATGTTACCGCTTCCTCCTTCGGCATATCCTCCAAGTGAGAGCACGACTTCCATCATGGCCGCATGGCTTATGGCAAATGCTCCGACACGGAGGAATGAAAGCGTGTTGGAAAAATAAGTCAGCACAGTCTCGAACAGGTCGAAAAATGTCTCGACGCAGTACATGCCGACACCGGTTTCAAGCGCTTTCCTCTTGTTCAGGATGTTGGTCAGCGGCTCGTTGAGTGCGAGCATTACCACTGATATCACTATCAGGACTACGATTATTATGGTTGCCGGGAGTGCCTTGCCTGTCACATAGAGTACAGCCACAAGAACTACTGTTCCGTAGAAAAGGAATCCCGCAATTCCGTTTGAGCTGAATATGCTCTCCTTGAAATTCTTCTGCTTAATGTGGTTCAGCACATTGATGATCATGAGTACCAGCATGAGCAGCATTCCGAACAGGACGGCAACAGCGAATACGGTATTGAGCCTGCCTATGAAGTTCAGGTTTATCATTGCGGACCTGGGCTTCAGCCACAGTGCGGGAATGATCTCTTCAAATCCGAAGAAGCTTCCGTACAATAAACCGAATATCGAGGAGAAGAATCCTGCGAATGATATTATCCCGGCAAGCGGTGAGCGTTTCACGAAATAAATGACCGCTCCGCCGATCAGAAGGCACAGGCCGTGTCCCAGATCTCCGAACATGGCGCCGAAAATGAACGAATACAGTATCGCAACGAGTACCGTCGGGTCAAATTCATTGTAGTTCGGCAGTCCGTACATCTTGGTGTACATCTCATACGGCTTGAAAATGCCTCTGTTCTTTATGCTTACAGGAGGCTCCAGTCCTGCCTCGAGCGGCTTGTCATTTACTATGCAGATGATATCCTGCTCATCGTTCTCGAGTTTTTTCTTGAGTTCGTTTGCTTCCTTTACCCTCATCCATCCGCACATGAAGAAGAAAGGCGTATCGACCCCGTCAAAATCCTCATCATCTTCTATGCAGGCAGCGAGTTTGTATGATTCAAAGTTATGGGACAGTGCCTTTAATGTGTTATCTGCGATCCACAGGCGGTCCCGCATGTCTTCATTGAGGATGTTTTTTATGTCTCGGCTGTCTGTTTCAACTTTCTCCCTGAGTCCGCTGATCTTTTCGTCCAGTTCATCACAAATCTCTTTTGGTGTGCCGCAGTATTTATCACAGACGTCCACACGTTCAAATCTCAGTGCCGCATAAAATGAGTCTGCTCTTGCATCCTCATTTTCGGGGACAAAGAACACGCCCCACACATATTTGTCATCTGTCTGGCACCTGGAAAAGACTGTCGACCGGTCGTCAGCTATCATCCTTGAGAAGTCATTCCATGCAGCTTTTGGAACTCTTCCGAACCTGCATGCGACATATTTGAATTTCAGCAGTTTTTCGACCGGATATGCCAGACCTATGAAAGGCGCAAGTGAGTTTCTGTCCTCCTCAAGCTCTGCAAGCTGATCCTTAAACACGGATACCGATTCTTTTCTGTCAGAAACGTTAGCATATACATCCTGGACGAGGGCGATCGCCTCATCTCTGCTCATCCTGCTTTCTTTTGCTTTTTTTTGAAGTCTTTTCTCTTCCTTCTTTTCGGTCTTTTTATCTCTTTTGCCGAAAATGTCCTCTACCGCCTCCGAAATGCTCTCCGACTGGCTGAGCAGTTCCCTGTAAGGATCCTGCGCAGTCATGGGAACGGCAAATCTCTGTCCTTCAAGCCTGAGGACAGCATTTTCAAGATGGATATCCACATTGCACAGATATCTGTCCGTTATGTCCTCCATCCGCTCTTTCGGACCGGTAATGTTAACATATGCCATTTTTTCGATCATTGGTCTGTTACCTCTGAATATGTAATGCGTCCAATATGAGTTTCGGATCATATCCGTAACGGACGCTTTCTGTTATCCTTACTATCCTGTCCACTTCAGCCTTTTTGTCATACGCGTAAGCGCCTATTACAGCAAATGAATATGGATAGTCCCTGCGTATCTTCGCATTCAGTTTTTCAATGTGGGCATTTGCGGCTTCTTCCATGCTGCCCGGATCTGTCAGGTCAAAGCTCTTTGCGTATCTGGTCTCGGCCACGATGCTCAGGACCTCTTCTGCAGTAGGAGCTGCTGCCATCCTTGCGATCTGTGCCGGTTTCAGCTTGTGGCATGCCGGAATGATAAAATCCGTGATCTCTTTCGCTGACATCTTATAATATGCCTTCGATCTGTAGATCCAGATGATGTTCAGCATGTCGATCTGGCTGCCGCGTATTTCCAGCAGCACATCTCTTTCTGTACGGTCATCGATCTTTTTCAATGCGTCAAAATAGTAGAAGAAATGGAATCTGGTGATCGCTGTCTCGTAATCAAACAGGTTCGGCTTATCCGCCATTTTCCTTATCTTAAGGAGAGGCTCCTGATACGGACTTCCGTCCAGGGCATTTATCAGGCTGTCCATGTCTTTTGCCTTGATGACCCTGTCGAAATCGAAATTCGGGCTTCCCTCATACATGGGCCTGTACACACTTAGATCAGACTGCTCCGAATACCGGTTATATATATTCCTGATAATATTGTTAAGGAGCCTCAGTTCGTATTCAACCGAGAACACGGTCAGAAGATCCTTATGCTGTCTGTCAAGGAAATGCGCGATCTTTGCGAAATCCCTGAAGACAGACCTGAGTATCATCCTTTCAAATGATTCCCTCCTCATGTTGTCGGGATCCAGTTCTTCAAGGACTTCCCCATAGCTGGGATGAC
>JAZOAJ010000346.1:0-7877 GCA_045595385.1 Lachnospiraceae bacterium
AGACAGTCCCCGGTCCTGATTTCTGCAGCATCTATCTGCTGAAGGACGGAGAACGGCATCCTGCCGGAACATTACATTTCCGGGAATGCTCAGATGCCCGCGGTGTCCCCGGTTTTGAACTGACCGGGAAAGAAGCCGGGACAGAGAATGAGAAATACTTTGAGATCCTGCTCGATGAGACAATGATGATCCTTCAAAGGACCGGCAGGAAATACTGCAGCTGCCCTGAAGGAGTTTTCAGTAAGGACATGCTCGAGCGCCGCGGATTCATAAAAGATCCGTCTGACAATGTATATACCGTGCAGATCGACAATCCCATATTGCTGTTTACCGATGTGACCTCATTCATATCGGATGATCTGGACGTTCAGGCAAATATAATGGCAGTGGCAGGGGACAATGCCAGAAGGCTGCAGAGGGCTGCTGCCGGACTGTATCCCGGCAATCTTGTCCTTACCGTGATCTCCGAACTGCTCAACCACAGGCTTGGCGAAAAGATCCGCTCCATCTGTTCTTCAGATGACAGCGGCAGGATATGCGTACCTTTCGGAAAAATACTCAAGTATGTCAGCATCCCTGATGTTGTGATGATGCCGCTGAATACCGAAAAAAGATATGATCCCGAACTTGGAAATTTTAAGATCACTGAAAAGACAGGGTATCCGGCGCTTTCAGCCCAGATAAGGACCATAAGATCCATGAACAGGCCTTTTGTCCTTGTTGATGACCTTTACCACAAAGGCTACAGGATGGACAGGATATCTGCCAGCTTACAGGAAGAGGGCATACGTGAAGACTGCCTGATAGTCGGTGTCCTGTCAGACCGCGGGCGTGCCCTTGCCGCAGAAAAAGGACTTCGCGTAGAAGCCGCATATGAAGTGCCTGATCTCAGGCTGTGGATCAATGCTTCAGACATGATCCCGTTCTTCGGAACAGACAAGATAGACTCCGGCATCATAAATGCGGCCAGGACCATGAATGAATATCCTTCGATCTATACGATCCTGCCGTATCAGTTTCCGTCGTTCCTGAAGGATGCATCATTCAATGCAGTATACGATCTGTCCGAAACATGCATTGAAAATGCCCTGAGGCTTTTTACTACCCTTGAGCAGTCCTATCAGGCAAAATACCACAGAACACTGACTTACTCACGACTTTCGGAAGTCATAGATGAAAAAGGCTATCCTGAAGAGATCCATGATCCGGAGTCGATCGGCGGTAAGACTGTTACTGAGCTTCTGGAAAATGAACTGATACGACTGAGGCGCCTTAGATAGGGACTTCGCGTTGATTTTTAAACAAAATAAATATATAATAAATTGTTAAATGCCGGTAATTTCCGGAGATATATGATCAAATAAATTATGAGACAGAGAGGTTAATAATGTCAGGACATTCAAAATTTGCCAATATCAAACATAAAAAAGAGAAGAACGATGCTGCCAAGGGCAAGATGTTCACTCTTATCGGAAAAGAGATCGCGATCGCTGTTAAAGAGGGCGGACCTGATCCGAACAACAATTCAAAGCTCCGTGATGTCATCGCCAAGGCAAAGGCCAACAACATGCCGAACGACACGATCGAACGCGGCATCAAGAAGGCTTCAGGCGAAGGCGGCAGTGTGAACTACGAAGCCATCACATATGAAGGATACGGCCCGGGCGGAACAGCCATCATCGTCAACACACTGACCGATAACAAGAACCGTACCGCAGCAAACGTAAAATATGCGTTCACAAAAGGCGGCGGAAATGTCGGAACTCCCGGATGCGTTTCCTACATGTTCGATAAGAAGGGGCAGATCATCATCGACAGGGAAGAGACTGACATGGATCCCGATGAGATCATGATGATCGCACTCGATGCAGGCGCAGAAGACTTTGCGGAAGAGGAAGATTCATTCACGATCCTTACCGGTCCGGATGACCTCACTGCCGTAAGGGAAGCACTTGAAGGCGCCAATATACCAATGGTTGAAGCTGAGGTTTCAATGATCCCCCAAACTTATGTTGACCTGGCAAATGAAGATGATATCAACCAGCTGAACAGGATCCTAGATCTTCTTGACGAGGATGATGATGTCCAGGAAGTATTCCATAACTGGAACGAATGATAAAAAATGTATTCAGGTCATGTGATTGTGGGCGTGGAAAAGCATTCCATTGCCCACAAACTGCATATAAAAAAGGGTGATAAGCTCATCTCAGTCAACGGTGAACAGATCCGTGACATTTTCGATTACCAGTTTCTCATTGCTGATGAATACATCGATCTCGTCATAGAAAAGAGCGGTGGGAAAAGGGTCACTTATGAACTGGAAAAGGACATGGGCCAGGACATCGGTCTTCAGTTTGACTCATCCCTGATGGATGAATACAGGTCCTGCACAAACAAATGTATTTTCTGCTTTATCGACCAGAACCCCCCGGGGATGCGTGAGACCATATATTTCAAGGATGATGATTCCAGGCTTTCCTTCCTTCAGGGCAATTATGTGACCCTGACCAACATGAAGGAAGCAGATATCGACAGGATAATCCGCTACCGCATGGAGCCCATTAACATTTCAGTGCACACCACGGATCCGGATCTCAGATGCATGATGCTGAACAACCGTTTCGCGGGCGATGTGCTGCGCTACATTGACAAGCTGAATGATGCCGGGATACTGATGAACGGCCAGATCGTCATGTGCAAAGGCATCAACGACGGGGAACAGCTTGATAAGACTTTAAGAGACCTGGCAAGATTTATCCCAAACATGCAGAGCGTTTCTGTAGTGCCTGTCGGCCTCACGAAATACCGCGAAGGGCTTTACCCGCTTGAACCGATAGGCAGGGAAGATGCTTTGGAAACGATAAGGATCATCGAAACTGTCCAAAAAGAAGTTTATGCCGAACACGGCATCCACTTCTGCCACGCGAGTGACGAGTTTTATATCACGGCAGGACTTGATCTGCCGGAGGAGGAAAGGTATGACGGCTACCTCCAGATAGAGAACGGCGTCGGGATGACAAGATCGCTTATCGAAGATTTCCGTTTTGAACTTGACCGGGCTGTTCAGGAGGGTATGAAATATCCCGAAAGGCACATGAGCATTGTAGTCGGACGGTCAGCAGAAAAGTACATCCGCCTTCTTGCGGGCGAGTACATGGAGCATTTCGGTTCCAGGATCGATGTCAGGGTTATCCGTAATGACTTTTACGGCGAGATGATAACCGTTACAGGCCTGCTGTGCGGACGTGACATGATAGCCCAGCTTGAGGGTGAAGACCTCGGCGAAGAGCTTCTCATCTCGGTCAACATGCTCAGGGCAGGAGAAACATACCTGCTGGATGATGTCACTGTGGATGAGATAGCAGATAAACTTAAGACAAAAGTAGTTTGTGTCCCTCAGTCGGGAGAAGCCCTGTTCAGGGCTTTCGCCGGACTTGAGAACACTGATTTCAGGAGAAAGATATATGAAGCCGATAGTGGCGATAGTCGGACGGCCTAACGTAGGCAAATCAACATTATTTAATGTTCTCGCAGGAGAAAAGATCTCGATCGTCGATGACAGACCGGGTGTTACAAGGGACCGCATCTATGCGGATGTCACCTGGCTTGACATGGATTTTACCCTCATTGACACCGGCGGCATTGAACCGGAGAGCACTGACGTCATCCTTGCGCAGATGCGCGAACAGGCGCAGACTGCGATCGATACCGCTGACGTGATAATATTCATCACCGATGTCAGGCAGGGACTCGTCGACGATGATGACAAAGTGGCCGACATGCTAAGGCGCAGCAAAAAGCCCGTTGTCCTTGCAGTAAATAAAGTTGATAACCCCAAGAAGCAGGAACTCGACATCTATGAGTTCTATAATCTCGGACTGGGTGAGCCGTTTGGGATCTCCGCTGCCAACAGGCTTGGCCTTGGTGAACTCCTGGACGAGGTAACCAGCTATTTTGACAGGGATTATCTTGATGAGGAAGAAGATGACAGACCCAGAGTCGCGATCATCGGAAAGCCCAATGTCGGAAAATCATCAATCATCAATGCCCTGTGCGGTGAACAGAGGGTCATCGTATCCGATATTCCCGGAACCACCAGGGATGCCGTTGACACTGCCGTCACACGCAACGGCCGCGAATATGTATTCATAGACACAGCCGGATTAAGGCGCAAATCCAAGATCAAGGAAGAGCTTGAAAGATACAGCATCATACGTGCGGTATCAGCTGTAGAGAGGGCAGATGTCGTTCTCATGGTCATCGATGCCACTGAAGGCGTGACCGACCAGGATACCAAGATCGCAGGCATAGCGCATGAACGCGGCAAAGGCATCATCATCGTTGTAAATAAATGGGATGCTGTCGAGAAAGACGACAAGACCATTTACAGATACACAGAAAAGATCAGGGACGCGCTAAGCTACATGCCTTACGCAAGGCTCCTGTTCGTTTCTGCCAAAACAGGTCAGAGGCTGGACAAGCTCTTTGACATAATCGATGTCGTAATCGAGAATCATTCAAGGCGCATCGCCACAGGCGTTGTCAATGAGATCATCAGCGAGGCAACGGCTCTCAACCAGCCGCCTTCAGACAAAGGCAAGAAGCTGAAGATCTTCTATACTACACAGGTAGGAGTAAAACCTCCTGCATTTGTCATTTTCGTTAATGATAAGGACCTCATGCATTTTTCCTATCTCAGATATCTTGAGAACAAGATAAGGGAAGCATTCGGATTTGAAGGAACACCCATAAAGTTTTTTGTAAGAGAGCGGAGCGAGAACAAATGATCGAGAGAACCATATGCGTCATATGCCTTGGAGTCGGCTACCTTTTCGGCTGCATACAGACAGCATATATAGTCGGACGGATCAAAGGCGTTGATATCAGAAAAAAGGGCAGCGGCAACCTCGGTGCCACAAACACCCTGCGTGTCCTTGGTACATTCTGGGGCATATTCACAGCTGTAATGGACATCGTTAAAGTCTTTGCGGCTGAGCTCCTCATGTACTATATCATTTCCCCGGGACTCGGATTCCCGATCGACAGGATCACGCTTTTCCTCTACACAGGCATTGGCGTGGTACTGGGACATGATTTTCCGTTTTATCTCAATTTCAAGGGCGGAAAGGGCGTTGCCGCAACCGCTGCTGTACTCATCTCGCTCTGGGACTGGAAGATGATAGTTATAGGCGTAGTTGTATTCTTCTCAGTAGCCGCATTTACCGGTTATATTTCGCTTGCTTCAATGAGCCTTGTCACAGTTGAGCTTATAGTTTTCATAATTTTCACACAAAACGGGCTTATAGTACTTACAGAAAAGTGGAATGCCGACTGTTACATAATCATTATCCTGATGACACTGCTGTGCATTTTCCAGCACAGGGAAAATATCGCAAGGCTTGTAAACGGCAACGAAAATAAATTCAAATTTCCTAAACGTAACAAGGAGAAATAACACATGGCAAAGGTTACTGTACTCGGAGCCGGAAGCTGGGCTCTTGGTCTTTCCATACTTTTATATGACAACGGACACGATGTGACTGTCTGGAGCGCTGTTCCGGAGGAGATCGAGATCCTTAAAAGAGATCACGAGAATCCCAAGTATCTTCCCGGCATCATCATACCTGAAAGTATCTTCCTCACTGCTGATCTTAAGGAAGCTGTTGCTGACCGCGATGTCATAGTATGCGCTGTTGCGTCCAAATTTACGCGTTCTACAGCTGCCAGGCTTAAAGGGCTCATTCCCGACGGCCAGATAATCGTAAATGTCGCAAAGGGACTTGAGAGCGGTACTCTGTACACTCTAAAACAGGTTATTGAAGATGAGCTGCCCGGAGCTGACGTCTATGTCCTGTCAGGACCTTCCCATGCTGAAGAGGTCTCCAGAAGGCTCCCTACAGTCGTTACGATAGCCGGCGACGACCTGGCAAAGGCAAAATATCTTCAGCAGATATTTGCCAGTGCAGTATTCCGTGTATATACAAGCCTTGATGCCCTCGGCGTTGAATTAGGCGGTTCATTGAAGAATGTCATTGCCCTGGCTGCCGGCATTGCTGACGGTCTCGGCTATGGTGATAATACAAAAGCCGCTCTGATCACACGCGGCATGAAAGAGATGGCGCGTCTCGCCATAAAGATGGGCGCCGAGCCTGAAACTCTTTACGGCCTTAGCGGAATGGGAGACCTGATCGTAACATGCGCCAGCATGCACAGCCGCAACAGGAGAGCGGGAATACTTATCGGTCAGGGAAAGACAATGGATGAAGCCATCAACGAAGTCCACATGGTAGTCGAAGGCATAGTTTCAGCTGAAGCCGCAAGAGACCTGGCTGCGAAATACGGCGTTGAAATGCCGATCGTAAGCGCTGTAAACCGCGTACTGTTTGAAGGCATGGATCCGCGCGCTGCAGTCAACAATCTCATGACAAGGGATTATACAAAAGAATGAACGGTTTTTTCCAGATAGATGATACAACATGGAACGATCTTGACATGGATGAAGTCCTTAAGATCGTTGATTCCTGCAAGTCTTCAGTCGGAAAGGAATATTTAAGAAAGAGCCTGCATGACACCTGTCTTGACGAAGGGCTCCTTCTTTTACGTTCAGCTAAAAGCGACTGTCTTGCAAACGACAATGCACTTCTCAAAGGATCGGGAAAAGCTTTTTCCGATCTCGGCGTTACGAAGAAAACTTCATTCAGGGATTACATATTCAGGCTTTCAGAGATAAAACCCGGGAACAACATAAAGCACGTCATCCTGATCGTGCTGCTGATCGCTGCAATAGTAATGCTGTTCATCAAGCCCCTGATCGGCATATTCGCCATAGTGGCCATGTTCGCTGTCAACATCAGCACATATTTTGCCGAAAAAGGCCGTATAGAGGGCTATTTCCAGTGCATTAAGTATCTGTGCGGCATGGTCATCTGCGCAGGGAAACTGACCGCTCTGGGACTTTCGGGAACGCCGTTTGAAGAAGACGGGAAAAGATTAAAGGAACTCATTGGCATATTCGGTCCGGTAAAAAGGGGAAGCTGGCTCATCACCAACAGCGTTTCCGGGTCCTTAGTAGATGTCATCATGGATTATGTGCGGATGCTGTTCCATGTTGACCTGATCAAATTCAACAGTTCAGTAAAAACTGTAACGGCCCATGGCGCGGAAGTGGACGAACTGTACAATATCCTCGGTGAGTTTGAGCTTGCCGCATGCATACATGACTTCAGGGAAAAATATCCTGTAAACTGCAGACCCGAATTCACTCCTGATAAAAAAGTATCCTTTACAGGCCTTTACCATCCGCTGATAAGCGATCCAGTACCAAACAGTCTTAATGCTGAAGGGTCGGTGCTGCTTACCGGTTCAAATGCTTCAGGAAAGTCCACATTCCTAAAGAGCATTGCCATAAACCAGATCCTCGCGCAGAGCCTGTATTCATGTCTGGCAGAGCAGTACTGCTGCGGTTTCTTCAAGGTGATCTCTTCAATGGCGCTTAAGGACAACATCCTTGATAACGAAAGCTATTTTGTCGTTGAAGTCAAATCACTGAAACGCATATTTGACACACTTGGCGATGTCCCTGTCATGTGCTTTGTAGACGAAGTACTCCGCGGCACAAATACAGGGGAGAGGATAGCCGCTTCAACAGTGATCCTTAAGAGGCTTTCAACGTCAAACGCTGTCGTATTTGCCGCGACACATGACATTGAGCTCTGCACACTTCTTGAAGACTATATGAAGAATTATCATTTTTCAGAAACAGTCACAGATACAGTTACATTCGATTATAAACTTAAAGAAGGGCCTTCAACGTCCAGAAACGCCATTAAACTGCTTGATATGTATGGATTTGACAAAACTATCGTTGAGGAAGCAGA
>JAZOAJ010000347.1:0-10503 GCA_045595385.1 Lachnospiraceae bacterium
GCCTTTCCGACAAGTTCTCGCAGTATCAGTACACAGTTATCCCACCATTCCTCAGCTTTCTGTTCGACCATGAGAGGTCCCGGTTTATAAGTAGTACAGGGACGGGATGCTGAAGCAAGCACGGTGCCGCTTTCGTCAATGATGATTCCCTTGATGTTTGTTGTTCCCAAGTCAATTCCGAGCAGAGTGTTCATTTGTGACCTCCTGTAAAAATAGTATCAGAGCAATGAGATTCAGCCGCCTGCCGCGACAGGGATGATCTTCATCTCATCGTTATCATTTAAGAGTTGGCCGGCGCAAGCCAGCCTTCCGTTTACAAGTACGGCTATATTCGCGCCGGTGAAGTTGATACCGGCTTCTTTTGTGTGGGCTTCAATGATGCGGGAAGACAGTTCTCCCACAGTACATGACTCATCTACTTCTTCTATGGACCGGATCTCTATCACAGTCTTTTGAAGATATCTGAGAGTTACATTAACCTTCATGGATCAGGCTCCTTCTGAAGGGTAAAGATCGTTCTTTACAAAATCCAGGCCGCCGACCATGTCGTAGACTTCAGGACGGGGAACACCGGTTTCAAGATCGGCACCCAGAGCCTCGAAGAAGTTATCGCCGAGCTTATCAATATCGCAGATCCTTCCCTTAAGCGGTCCTTCAATAGGCTCTTCACCGCGAAGCCTCGGTGAGAGATACCAGTCTTTCCTGCGCTGTCCCTCGCGAAGGTTGAATGCCTGGCGGATAAGGAAGCTGCGCATTCCGGCAATATAGTATTCTTCCTCGGTTCCAAGGAAACCGGTCGCTGCATGTATCCATTTCTGCATGCCGGCCATTCCTTCCGGTGTAGGGAACTGGGCAAAGTTGCAAAGGCCTGCATTGTAGCAGTTCTCGTTACTGGTCATTGCCTTGACGTCATCGGGACCCGTACCTATAAAGTCCTGTCCTGTATATGCGCCGCCCAGACCGCCTCTCATGTGACGGCCGGGAGTAGGATCGTAGGCAAATACACGGCCGGTTCCGATCTCTTCCCTGGGATCGTGCTGTCCGATCTCAAGGCCGCTGGCCAGCTGCAGATACTGCTCGCCCTTGCCAAATGCTTTTGCCGCGTGGAGCGAGCCGAGGGCAAGGATCTTTCCGCAGCCTTCATTTCTGCAGATCTTATCAAAGATCTCTTTGACAGCGGCAGCATTTCCCCATGTAAGCTCGATGCCGTCCAGGTCATCTTTGGTGAGGACACCTTTCTCGTAGCACTCCATCGCCCATGCGATCGTATTTCCGCAGCTTATCGTGTCAATGCCATAGTCATTGGACCGCTGGTTCATGTAGAAGATCAGCTGAGCATCGTTTACAAGCAGGATGGTGCCGTAAGTAGCATATGTTTCATACTCCGGTCTGGGAGTTTCTTTGATGCCGTACTGGCTGTCCTCAGTGACGTCATATACCGCGCCGCAGTGAAGCGGGCAGCTCATGCACGCATATAATCTCTTTTTCCATTTCGGGTCGGTAAGAGGAGTGCACAGATCACTGATCGTATCTATGGGCATGTCTTCAACTGAGCCTGCCCAGTTCTTTACAGGGTTCTTGCCGATGGACATGAAGAAGTCCAGGCCGTTATTGCTTCCGAAATCCGAAAATGCCTGTGCCAGGGGATTCTTGGGGATACCTTCACGGCATTTTGTATTCAGTTCTTTGATCTCGGCGGGATCGAATACCTCGACCTTGCCGGTTCCCTCGACAAGGATGGACTTGAGCTTCTTGGATCCGAATACTGCGCCGTTGCCGGCTCTTGCCGCAACGCGCTCTCTGTCAGTTACGGTTCCGGCAAAGTATGAGAGATTTTCACCTGCGGGACCTATTGAAAGAGCCTTGGGACGCTTGATCCCGTATTTCTCAACAAACCAGTCCTCGAGCTCGGGGATCTTCATTCCCCAGAGTTCAGAAGCATCACAAAGTTCGCACTCGCCGTCTTTTATATGAAGATAAACAGGTTTCTCGGAGATACCTTTGATGATTATCGCGTCGAATCCTGATTTCTTAAGTTCTGTTGAAAAAAGTCCGCCAGCGTTGCTGTCATTGAAGCCTCCGTAAACCGGGGATTTGTGACATACGAACGTGCGGTTCGCGAAGAAAGCACCGGTCCCGACACATGCGCCGCCTGTCACGACGATAACGCTCTCCGGAGCAAACGGGTCGGTATTTGCCGGCATTTCCTTATACATATAGTAAGCACTGAGACCCGGGCCGCCGATGAAATTGTGTGCAACATCTTCGGGAAGATCCCTGATCTCCAGTGTTCCGGCCGAAAGATCAACATATAATATCTTTCCCTGATATCCGTACATAAAAACTGCCTCCTGAATTTAATGAACATATTAATACATGTATAATGTAACAAATAACATATTGCGGAACAACTTTAATAATTCCGCTTCCTTAAGGAAAAATGCTTATGGTTCAGATAGTTTCCTCTAATAAGCGGAATTATCGAAATGGAAATACTTTCCGGCAGACAATATACTGTAGGCAGATTAAAAAAGGAGGAGTATGCCATATGGACAAAATGTTTGCAGCAGTAATGCACGGACCCGGAGATATCCGCTATGAGGAAGTTGACAAGCCTGTCTGCCCTGAGGACGGACTGATCCTTAAGATAATGGCTGTCGGACTTTGCGGCTCCGATATAAGAAACCTTACAACTGATTCCAGAAAAGGAAATTATCCTTTTATCTATGGCCATGAGATCGTCGGAATTGTTGACGAGATCGGACCTCAGGAAACAAAATATAAAGTCGGTGACAGGCTCTATCTGTTCCCCGGCACTTACTGCATGGAATGTGACAACTGCATAAGCGGACATTCCGAGAACTGTGAAAATGAGCATGTCGCCAAGCTTGCAGGCACCGGCGGATTTGCCCAGTACATCGCTGTCGGCGGTGAGAAGATCCACTACGGCGGCATCTATGAGATCCCCGAAGGCATCAAATTCGAAGCAGCTTCTCTTGGAGAGCCCATGACAAGCGTTTATGCATGCCTTGAGAATATCGAAGTAGGCTTCCGTGATACAGTTGTTATCATCGGCGCTGGCCCTATCGGCTGCTTCATGACAAGGATCGCCAAGATGCGCGGCGCAAAGACAGTCATCCTTATTGACATCAACCAGCTCCGCCTTGACCAGGGAACAACTTTCGGTGCCGACTATCTGATCAACAGCGCTGAGGAAGACCCGGTCGCAGCTGTAAGAAAGATCACCGGAGGCAAAGGCGCTGACAAGGTCATCAGCGCAAATCCTTCAACAGCTACACAGCAGCCTGCCCTTGAGATGGTAAGGAAAGGCGGAATAGTGGTATTCTTCGGCGGAGTACCGAAGGGTGCCATGACAGAACTCGATACAAACCTGATCCACTACAGCAATATCTGGATCAAGGGACATTTCGGAGCTTCATACATACAGTCCAAGAATGCTTTCAATCTCGCGATATCACCGGAATTCAAGGCAGATGATTTCATTTCATACAGGCTTCCGCTTTCCGAGATCAATCAGGGCATTGAACTGACAAGAAAGGACGCCATTAAAGTGGTACTGTTCCCTAACGGAATGGACCCGGACGGAGAATAAAATGAGCGAATGCAAGGGTAAGACGCTGTATCCACACATATTTTCCCCGATCAGGATCGGAAATATCCGCCTGAAAAACAGGATCATTGCTGCGCCTACAAGCCCTTCAATGGTCGATCTCAGAGGCCATTTTACACCTGAGATGATAGCCTATCTTGAAGAGAAGGCAAAAGGAGGAGCCGCGGTCGTAACCTACGGTGAGGCCATTACTCATTCCGCAACAGGCAAGCAGCATGACAAACAGGTACAGCTCGATTCATTCGGCGTACGCCAGGGACTTGCTGAATCCGTAAGGAGAATACATAATGCCGGAGCTCTCGCCAACATACAGCTCTCGCATGGCGGAATGTTTGGCGGACTGGTCTCAGTCGGCGGAGATGAAGGCAAGGAAGGCAAAGCATACGGCCCCGTGGAAATGGACATGCCCCAGGGACATGTCTATGAGATGCCCAAAGAGATGATCCTTGAGATCGTCGAGGCATATGGAAAGTCGGCACTGCTGTGTAAGGAAGTCGGATACGACATGGTGCAGGTGCATGCCGCACACGGATGGCTGTTTTCCCAGTTCCTTTCACCGGTCATCAATACAAGGACCGATGAATTCGGAGGTTCCACCGAGAACCGTGCGAGATTCCTGATGATGGCGCTTGACGCCATAAGGAAGGCAGTCGGACCGAGGTTCCCGATCGAATGCAGGTTCTCGGGAGATGACATCGTTGCAAACGGCATGGATCCCGAAGAGTGCATAAAAGTAGCAAAACTCATTGAGGACAAAGTCGATCTGTTCAATATCTCATGCGGCAATCATGAGGATCCGGCTCTGTTCTGCAGGACTCATCCGAACTCATTCTTCCCGCGCGGCGTAAATGTTTATCTCGCTGCCGAGATGAAGAAGCATGTGAGCAAACCTGTTGCATGTGTAGGATCCCTGCAGGATCCTGAGCAGATCGAGGAGATACTTGCAACCGGCAAGGCTGATCTTGTTGAGATAGCCAGAGGACTTGTTGCCGATCCTTACATGCCTAACAAGGCTCTTATGGGAGAGGCTGATGATATCACTCCGTGCCTTAGGTGCTATGAATGCTTTGGTGCGATCAGGCCTCTTGAGATGATAAAATGCACGGTCAATCCGGTTCAGGGGCAGCAGCTTCAGGACCTTGAAGGTACAAAGCCTGCCGATAAAGTCAAGAAGATCCTTGTGGTCGGAGGCGGACCTGCCGGAATGGAGGCAGCCATAACAGCCGCAAAGCGCGGACACGATGTGACCATAGTCGAAAAAGCTGAAAAGCTGGGCGGCAATCTGTATCCCGCAGGTTCCGCGTATTTCAAAAAGGATATCGCGGATCTGTGTGAGGTATTGAAACGGCGCGTGGCAAAAGCCGGAGTCAAGGTGATATATAATACTGAAGCTGACCCGGCGTTTGTAAGAGATTTTGCTCCTGATGCACTGTTTGTCGCAATTGGTGCAACTGAGCTTAAACCTCCGATCAAGGGAATTGACGGACCTAATGTAATAATGGCGATCGATGCTGAACTCCATCCGGAGAAACTCGGAGAACGGGTGGCCGTAATGGGCGGCGGACTTGTAGGAACAGAGGCAGCAGTATCATTTGCCAGCGAAGGCCATAAGGTAAGCATCATCGAAATGAGGGATGATGTGGCACTGGATGTCAACCCGTACTACAGGGGCGGTCTGATGCCTCATGTATGGGAAAGCGCAGACATTTACGTGAATACCATGGTCAAGGCAGTCACCGAAGAAGGCGTCATGGCTGAAAATGCAGACGGGATATTTATCATCCCTGCGGACACAGTGGTGTGCGCGCTCGGATTCAGGGCACCGTATGCAGCAGTCGATGCGCTGTGTGCTGAAGTTGATGAATCCTATGTTATCGGAGACTGCAATAATGTCGGACAGATATACCATGCGATAAACGCAGGATATTATGCAGCAAGAGAAATATAAAACAAAATAATAAGAGAAATAGAAAAGGAGACTGATAACCATGAACCATGAAGCAATTAGGGTAACCGTACTTGAAGCGATCAAAGAAGCATACAAGACAGGTCTGATCACAGGAACCAGCGGAAACATCGCCATGAGAAGCTCTGAGGACAGATCCATCATCGCCATTACTCCGAGCGGAATTGACTATGACGGAATGCAGCCTGAAGATATCGCCATCGTCCGCATGAATGAGGACGGCACAAATGACTGGATCGAGGGAAATTACAAGCCTTCAAGCGAAGTTCCCATGCATACAGCTGTCATGAGGGCAAGGCCTGACGTAAACGCTACTGTTCATACACACAGCAAATATGCAACAATCTGCGCAATGGGTAATGAGCCTCTTCTTCCCATCACACCTCCTCACTGCGAGTTCACACCTATCCAGGTTGTTAAATTCATCCAGCCCGGCTCAAATGAAGTTGCCGGCGAAGTTGAGAAGGCCATCGGAGCAAAGGGCAGAGTTTGCCTTATCAAGAACCATGGACTTTTCGCATGCGGCAAGAACATGAAAGCAGCAATGCATGCAGCTCAGTACACAGAGGAAATGGGAGAGCTTACAGTCATCTCCAAGCAGCTCGGAAACTATGAGCCGATGCCTCAGGAAGCTGTTGACATGATGCAGGCAATGATAGCTGCAGACCAGGCAGTTTAATATCCGGTCAGGATACATCGCATAAAAGGAGATAAATCTATGAAAAAGAAAATGGTAATGTGCACTTCGATCCCGGAGCCGGAACTGTCGAAGATCAAGGAATACTGCGACATTGACATTGCAGGCGAGCTTAAGCACGGCAGAGGCAATGCAGTCGAGGAAGTTACCCGTGAAGAGTGCAAGGGCTATGAGATCGTTGTGTTGGGCGATGAGTATGCAGGAGCTGATACTCTTAATGAGTGGATCGCATCAGGCATGAAGTTCATCGGCGTTGCAAAGGGCACACCCGTTACAGTTGACAATGAAACCCTTAAGGCAGCAGGAGTCCCGCTGACATATACACCGGGCAGAAATGCAGTCGCAGTTGCTGAATACTGCATCGGCCTCATGATCGCAGCCACCAGACAGCTGGCACAGGCAGTTGCCGGTCTTCTGAAGGGTGATCATCTCGGAGATCCCGTTGATGATATCTACAATGTTCCCGATGTAAAGAACGTTGTATGGGGACCGCTGGATGAGAAGCATCCGTATACTGATTACGGCATTGGATTTGAGCTTTACGGAAAGAAACTCGGCCTTGCAGGATTTGGCGCTATCGGACGTGAAGTCGCTCAGCGCGCACAGGCATTCGGCATGGAGATCCTGGCATATGATCCTTACCTTCCTGCAGAGGTCATCGAGAAGACAGGCGCAAGGGCTGTTGACCTTGACACAATGCTTGCAGAGAGCGATATCGTAAGCATCCATCTTCCGGTAGTTGATTCTACAAGGAACATCGTTAACAAAGACTGGTTCAGCAAGATGAAGCCGACTGCTTATGTCATCAATACCGCAAGAGCAGCAGTCATCGACCAGAAAGACTTTATTGAGGCTCTTGAGAATAAGACGATCGCCGGCGCAGGACTCGATGTTTACTGGCAGGAGCCGATCCCGGCAAATCATCCGCTTCTTAAGATGAAGAATGTCACCTGCTCACCTCACATGGCAGGCCTCACAACGGATGTTGACGCATGGTCAGGAAGAAAGATGGCTCAGAACGTTATAGCTTATCTTGAAGGCAATGATCTTCCTTTCGTTTGGAAAAGATAAATATCAGATGAATTAAGAGAAACAGCAGTTCAGATATCTGAGCTGCTGTTTTTTTATCAGTAATCTTTGTAATATTCTTTTATCTCTTCGAGTGTTTTGAACTGCTTCAGCACATCCGGGTCATATTTACGGTGAAAGATGACATTTTGGAGATAGAACAGTTCGCGCATGTCTTCTTTTGCAAAGGAGACCATGAAAACGATACGGATCTTCAGCTTATTCCACATGATCCGGTGGTCCAGCGTAAGTACTGACATACGGGTCTCGGTACCGGGTGTATTTGAATAGAGAAGCAGAACAGCCGGAGTGAACGCGAAAGTAGAGATCGATTCCCTCTTTAAAATGCTGAACATGTGATCCTGGTCGAAAATGCCGCTGTCGGTAAAATCTTTGCACATGTATTCGATAAGGCTGTACTGCGATGAAAAAGATTCTTTTTCATGTACAAAAGCATTTGCCAGAAGACGGCTCATGCTTTGAAGCCTTTTCGGATACAGGTCTTCTATCTTCAGGTTCCTTATCTGGTTCAGTATGTCAAAACTGTTTTCGCGTGAAAGATAAGGAGAAATGCTGATGACCTTTTTATCATATCCTGCAGGGACCTTGTTCTCAACCGTGGAAAGGAGAAGCCGGACATCGGAAAAATCGTAATAATCCTTGTGGTGTACAGGGATCACATCCTTAATGTTCAGGTATCCTCCGAACATGTTCTGAAGGGAAAGCTTCAGCGCCCACATGGTCTGTTCGCCCATATGACACAGGACAACCGTATTGAAACGGGCTTCCGGATGCCTGATGAAGTGGTTGAAGAACGCACCGTAAACAGCCATGGTGAGGTAAAGGAGGTCGTTTTCAGTTATGCGGCATTCTTTTTCTGCAATCTTATGGAAGAGAACGGCAACGTCATGTTCGACAAAAAGATGGTTCTTTATGCTCGCGGGAGTATCCCTTACCGTCAGGTCCTTCATGTGTTTGAACAACTGCGATATAAAGTTCAGAAGTCGCTGATAAAATTCCTCATCATCGCGCAGGTCTAAATGGAATACATCATATATCCTGTCCAGATACCTGTCAGCAATATCTTTATAATGTTCTACCTCGCTGCGGTCGGAGATGGAAGAGACATACGTAGAACAGGACTGGGTGATGATCCGCTTCGTTTCATATACTTCCAGTTCGGGAAAATGAAATCCCAGTTCATTTTCAATGACATTAAAGATCTCTTTGCATGCCTGTGTTGTTACCGGATCAATGGCCAGTGGCGAACTTGTCGGATTTAAAATGTGGCCTTCTATGATCCTGTGATAAGCTATGGTAAGGTGTATGACAAGGAAGATAAGGTTATAATCATTCATGTGGATGCCATGATGATAAATGGCATTCCCGACCGCCCCGTTGATGATCCGGAAGGCGTCCGAATCAAACATCTCACTTCCGTAATATGCATTTCCGGTACTGTTGTAATCCCAGTTGTCGCTCAGGATCTTTGTCATGATAAAACGCTTTTTGCGCTCATTATCCTCAAGTGCTATGGTGTCCTTGACGATCAGTGTTTCGATATATGGTACATCCTGGACAAACCTTTTTTTAAAGGCTGCTATATCGCCTGTAAGCGTTGAACTGCTGACAGCCAGAGTATCTTCAAGATCATACAGATCAAGAGGTTCTTTAGCGGTGCAGAGCAGCTGGGCAAGGTAAAAGATCCTGTCTGAACGGCTGAGGAATATATTGGTATCCTTGGAAAGGGTATTCAGAAGCTGCGGGTTTTCAGCATTCAGGATAAAGCCTTTGCTCTTTATCGAATCGATGTGTATGCCTTCACCTGCAAGAGCGAAATTGATATCACTGATATCCGCCCTGACTGTCTTTGATGAAACATTCAGGCTGCCCGCGATCTCATCGCTGGTCATGCAGGTCGTACGGTTCCTTAGAAGTCTGAGGATCTTATGTTGTCTGAGTGATAACTGTTTTTTCATCGTATAAGCCATTGATAGAAATAAAACAAACAAATCATCAATAATAAAAAATATTATCACAGCAGCGCAAATGCCGCAATAGCACTAAAAAAACGCATAGTATTATTGGCGGAAAATGTGTATAATCGTAAAAAAGATTCTCAGGAGGACATTATGGCAGTTTTGTTGGACAGGCCGGATGACATGGTGCGTATCACGACACCTGAACTGGCACAGAGTTATATTGAAGAACAGATCGCTTCCATCAGGGAGCAGGTTGGAGATAAGAAAGTGCTGCTGGCACTGTCGGGAGGAGTAGACTCATCCGTATGCGCAGCGCTTCTGATAAAGGCCATCGGAGATCAGCTTGTATGCGTTCATGTAAACCATGGACTCTTAAGAAAAGGTGAGCCCGAAGAGGTCATCAGAGTATTCAGGGAAGAGCTTGGCGCAAATCTCATCTATGTTGACGCTGTTGACCGCTTCCTTGACAAGCTCGCGGGCGTTGATGATCCCGAAGAAAAGCGTCATATTATCGGCGGAGAGTTCATAGAGGTATTTGCAGAAGAAGCCAGAAAGCTTGACGGCATCGAGTTCCTCGGACAGGGAACCATCTGGCCGGACATCTTAGAGAGTGAAGCCGGCATCAAGGCTCATCACAACGCAGGCGGCCTTCCTGAAGATCTTCAGTTCGAACTCGTTGAGCCGGTCCGCATCCTGTACAAGGACGAAGTCCGTGTGGTAGGAAAGGAACTTGGCCTGCCCGATTCCATGGTATACCGTCAGCCGTTCCCCGGCCCGGGACTCGGAGTACGCTGCCCCGGCGCCATCACCCGCGACCGTCTTGAAGCAGTCCGTGAATCTGACGCGATCCTCCGCGAAGAGTTCGCAAAGAACGGTTATGAAGGCAAGGTATGGCAGTATTTCACTGTTGTTCCGGATTTCAAGTCAACCGGTATCACTGCCGGCAAGAGAACATTTGCATGGCCCTGCATCATCCGTGCGATCAACACGATCGATGTCGTTGAAGTAACAGTGGAGCATCTGCCTGCTGAACTGATCGACCATCTCGTACAGAGGATCACCACTGAAGTACCGGGCATCAACCGCGTGCTGTTCGAATACACACCCAAGCCGCCCGCAACTGTAGAGTACGAATAATAAACACAGCGGATCTTAAAAA
>JAZOAJ010000348.1:0-14197 GCA_045595385.1 Lachnospiraceae bacterium
GTTTATTCCCTACGCTTATCGGTTCCGGTCTGTCTTTGTACATGTCATGTTTCCTTCCTTGATGATCACGCGGTTTATATTTTACGGCAGATATACAGGAGATGATTTGTATTTCCCAGCAACTCCCGCTTTTCGGAAAAAGCCAGATACCATTCAGCAAGAGCCTTAAAATCTTCATCCGACATGGAAAAGTCAGGCCGTTCTTCGATGGGTTCCAGCAGCCCGTCCACACCTGTTGTTGTTATCCATTCAACCGGTTTTTCGCGGAACAGGTCCTCAAACTCCGTTACGTCATATCCTGTAAAGAGCTGTTCTTTGAAATGCCTTATCTTATGATCGCCCGTAAAGTTCTCAGCTTGTCCTCTGGCCCAATTTCCGTAGAAATAGTTCGCATACATAATCGCAAATACAGATATGAATGCAAACATGATAATGCCTCCGGGCTTTGTGACCCGGATAGCCTCATCGATCGCGCGGTTCACTTCATCTGTTTCATAAAGATGATACATTGGGCCTAAGGACAGCGTCAGATCAAAAGAGTCATCCGAAAACCGGCTCAGATCTGTTGCATCTCCCTGGAAAGATCTGATGTTATCCATTCCTTTGCTGTTTTCTCTGAGAACTGCAAGATTGCCCTCTAACAGTTCAACAGCCGTCACATCCATGCCTTCGCTTGCAAGGGTTATGGAGTATCTCCCGGTTCCGGCACCAACTTCAAGGACCTTTGAACCCTTTGCTGCGTAGCGGTGGATGTATTCCATTGTTGTACAGTACTCCAGCTGGCCATGCCGTGATCTTGTCGTCCGTCCGTCTTCGTCATACTGGCCATAAAAACTGCTTACGATCTCTTTTCTTGTACTCATGTCAGTTTCCTCTGCTATCCCGTCCGCCGGTCAGATCCTTGGATCGGTCCAATGATATGCTATCCTGGGTGTTCCGTCTTTAACGTAAATAATACCGCATTTTTTAAATCCGTTCTTTTCGATCAGCCGCTGCATTATTACATTCTTCTCATGTGTATCGATCCTGATATTTGAAATAAGGCTTTTGCAGTGATCTGCGGCACACTGAAAAACTCCATGTACCTTTCCGTCACCTGCTATCCTGTGGATCGTGATATACGGATCATCGTTAAGCCATTCCCCGCCCTCAATATGCGCATAGGTCGGTTCCGCCCCTTCAACAAGAGCGAACACTCCGTGTATTTCATCCTCACAGCATATGGCCATGCATAAGCCTTCTCTTATGTCATTTCTTATCAGTTCGGGGGCAGGATAAAAACGGCCCCATTGACCCGGGTTCCCGGTCCGGATCATGCGGTCCTGCGCAGACCGGTAGATATTCATAATCGTTTCAAAGTCAGCTTCCGCCGCCTTTCTTATGCTCAGCATGTCCCTCTCCTGCAGACCGGATCCGGCCTGACTCATAACAGCGGTGAGATCATCTTGGCAATGAGTCCTAATGCCTTGTATGAAAACTTCTCTTTTTTTATGCTTTCCCGGTTAACTTCCCTGCACTTTGAAAGCGTATCCTGAAAGTCATTTTCAATATTCTCTATGCAACCGGTTTTATACATGTACGTTGCGCACTCGAAATGATGATACAGGCTTCTGTAGTCTAAATTGATGGTTCCGACAATTGCCTTGATATCATCGCTCACGAATACTTTTGCATGGACAAACCCCGGAATGTATTCATATATTTTCACGCCTGCATCAACCAGTGCTTTATAGTGCGACTTTGCAAGAGCATATGCCACTTTTTTGTCCGGGATCCCGGGCAGTATGATCTTGACATCTACCCCTCTTTGTGCTGCAAAACAGAGCGCTGTCAGGAGTTCTCCGTCAAGGATGAGATAAGGCGTCATGATATGTACATAATCTGTTGCCCGGTACAGCACATCTATGTATACCGCCTCACCTGCTTTATACTCATCCAGCGGACTGTCACAATACGGCATGACATAGCCGGACGCATTTTCTGCATTCTCACACGGAAGATCCAGCCAGGTCTTATAATCCGCCTCTTTGCCTTCAATGTACCACATCTGGAGAAACATCAGAGCGAAGCTCCTGACTGCCGGACCTTTGAGCATCACTGCCGTATCTTTCCAGTGGCCAAATCTTTCTATGCGGTTAATGTATTCATCCGCAAGGTTGACTCCGCCATTGAATGCGACTTTGCCGTCTATCACCAGGATCTTGCGGTGGTCGCGATAATTGTAGTGTGAAGATACAAAAGGCATGATCGGTGAAAAAGCCTTAGCATGTATTCCCTGCTTTTCAAGGAGTTTCCAGTAGTCTGTGCGAAGTGTGGACATTTCGCACATGCCGTCATACATGACACGGACTTCTACCCCCTGACTTGCCTTACGGATCAGTATATCCAGAACGCGGCCCCACATGTATCCTTCTTCAACTATGAAGTACTCCATGAAGATGTATTTTTCGGCCTTCTCCAGTTCTTCGAGCATGGCCTCAAACTTATTCTCGCCGAGCGGAAAATATGTCACCTGAGTTTTATCATAGACCGGGAAACAGCCGGTACGGTTCAGATATCTGCATAGATCATCCGTGCCGGATCCGTCATGCGCGATCTCCCGGATCACATTCTCCGGCTGATCCAGCATGTTGATGGTATTATCTATCTGCCTTTTAAAATACATCCTGACCTTTTTGAAACCGACATTTGACTGGGTCCACAGCAGAAATATGGCGCCGACAATGGGCACAAGACATATGACAAACATCCATGTCAGTTTTGCCGATGCATCCATGTTATTGTTAAACAGGTATATCACGATCACAAATGTCAGTGCCCAATATACATGTATGATTATCGGAATTTTATCTATGAGCCAGATATACGATAATACCAGGATGGCGATCTGTAACGCAAAAAGCAGCACTGCCACAAAAAATCTGCTGAAGATCAGATGTGTGATTCCCTTTTTCACAGGCTTCGCCAGCCTGACTACGTTTTCGTTATTTTCCATTTCCTCACTCTCTTTTCAACACGGTCTGTCTGAGTTGATTACATTATACAACAAGAGCCCGTTTTTCTCACCGGACTCTTGTTGTATAATCTGTATAGAATATAAAATTAGGATCTGAGGTTAAACAGTGATAAAAATAACATTTTTATCTGCAGAGATCGCTTTTGCGGGCATATGGCTGCTTGTAAGGATCCTCGTATGGATAAAGAACAGAAAGATCAACTGGAAGAGGGAAGCTCTTCTTCTTTTGATGTTTGTCAATCTTGCCGTGATCATACGTTTTGTATTCTTCCCCAGGGCATTGGTGGAAGGCCATATACAGCCTCTGGTATTTGATCCTGAGACGGCCTGGCCGTTCAGGATAAACATGGTTCCATTCGTTCATCTGTTCCAATATGGAAACACACGGGACATAATATGGAATGTAGTCGGAAACACCGCCATGTTCATCCCAAGCGGGATCGTGCTGCCGGTCGTATATAAGAAACTGGATAATTTTGGCAAAGTAGTCGCTGCCGGGGCATTTATATCATTATGCATCGAGATCCTGCAGCTGCCTTTTGCTTCCAGAGCTACAGATATTGACGACCTGATCATGAATACATTGGGCGTGGTTATTGGTTATGGGATCTATTCCGCTGCCAGAAAGGTTTCCTAGTCTCTTCCGCCATAGGATTGTCTGTTACTCCCATGAGTTTCTTGATCTCGGCCCATTCGTTGTTCATGTTGATCTTCTTTGGTTCTGCCGGCGTGAAAGATAATGCGTCTACCGGGCAGATATATTTGCACTGCAGGCAGTTACAGCAGTCAGCCTGATAGGCGATCTTCATTTTATGCGCTTCTTCGTCACGCCTGAAGAGGTCAGCCGGACAGATCATTTCGCATAGGCCGCATCCTGTACATCTTATCTCATCTACGCTTTTGATCATTTCCACGCCTCCTGTTTCTGTGCGGGCCATCCGTCATAGCCTTCGGGAGCAGGTGTTCCGCCGGCTAAGTGATACTTTGGAAGTTCCACACTTCCCTTCGGCGCCAGGCGGTCAACAATGCCCGGTTCCGGACGATATTTGTACCGCTCGAATGGAATGTCCATCAGCTCTGAGTGCATGTCATCACCCACGCCTTTTACAATGACCCACTTTGCATAGTTGTCATTGTCCATGTACGGATAATCCGCACGGTAATGCTCTATGCGTGATTCCCTGCGTTCAAGCGCTGCCAGTGCTTCGGCTTCTCCGAGCTGGACCACGTTGCGGATCTTAAGTGCCTTGGCAAGTTCGTGTATGCTTGCCTGCCCCTTCTGGTCAAACGCCGACATGTTTGCCGCGTCCTGCTCAAGCTCACTGAACCGGTTGTAAGCAGTGGTCAGGGTCTCCTCTGTGCGGTAATCCAGATAAGGCCAGATGTCTATCATGCTGCAGCGCAGCTGTGCCTCTGTCGTGCCGTTTTCATTTTCAAGAGGAGCATATGCCTCCGCCTTATATCTGCTTACCTGATCTCCGTCTAATTCTTCAATTGAATGCTGTGCGGCATATCTTGCAGCTTCTGTTCCGGATACTCTGCCGGTATAACTCGATCCAAGCAGGTTATATGGAATGCTGTAGTGCATTCCACCGCACATGTCAGATCCGTTTCCGCTTGCGAAAAGTCCCGGAAGAGATGTATGGGTGAACCTGTCGATCATCACCCCGCCGGTCTGGGCGCTTGCCCTCTGCGCGAAGCCGATCTCAAATACTGCTCCGCCCATGTCAAGGAAGCACGGTCCCCTGCCTTCCTGCATTTCCTTCATTATGGCAGGGATGTAATTCTTCCAGGTCGGCCCGCCGTTCATCCTGTCGCCGCGGACATATGTCCACTCATATTTCTCTGAAAACTCCTCACCGAGGGCATTTACAATACGCTGCTTTACTTCCTCAGTATTACGGAAAGTCCGGGCCATTCTCTCATTTGCGCTGACCATCTGCTCTCCGTATGAAGGCCAGATCGCGCCAAAGCATATGCGGCCGAACTCCATTCCGCGAAGAGCCACTCCTGCCCTCTGCGCCATGGCCATTCCATCGCCTGTAAACGAGACCATGTTGCAGCCTGCAGCGTGATAATCTGCCGATGCCAGCACAACCGCTTTCGCCCTGAAGATGAGGAATGTTCCTTCACGAGAATCTATTCCGCAGGCACCAATGCATTTCCCATTGTTTGTGAGCAGCTCAGTGACGAGTGTCCTGTCCCTGTATTTAGCTCCTGCAGCCTTCGCTGCCGCAACGATCTTATTTACATGCTTATATGAACCGAAAGGATTCCAGATGGCCTGCCTCTGATAGAAGCCTGCGACATCGGTCACCATCTTCATCCATTTGATCTTGCCGTCCCATCCGCGGTCATAATCCCCGCCGTACTTCATGATCTCCTCAAGGATCGTCTGGGATGCTGCTATGCAGTCAGCAGCATATTCCTGGTCGATCATGTAGTCTGTCTGCATGGTCGTTCCCCAAAGGGCGTAATCATGGTCATCACTGTCAAGAACGCATCTCATTATGTTAGTGCCGTAGGACGCCCTTCCGTGGAATCCTGCAACGCCCTGCTCAAGGACGAGCACTTGCGCGGCGGGGTTTTCTTCCTTCGCCTTGATCGCGGCAAATGAGCCCGCAAGCCCGCCGCCGATTATCAGCACATCTGTTGTTATCGTCTGTTCGTTTATGGTCATTTTTCCTTCCTCACTTATCAGGCAGCTTTCTTATCTGTATGCAGGGCAGCAACACGTCTCTTTGCCCTTCTTGCCGCCATCATCCTTGCCTGGTTGGATGTAAATGATATAAATATCAGGAGAAACAGGCCGGTTCCGACGTTCTGAAGAGTTGCCGGAACTCCAAGCGCCAGCATTCCTGATATCAGTATTTTCATGCTCAGTGTTCCCAGAAATACACCTGTCGCCAGATTTGTATATCTCATCAGGTAGAAACCGATGAAAACCGGAGGGAATGCTTCAAACATAATGGTTGAAGATCCGTTCTCCCTCATGTCGGCTACGATCGTACCTGTCATCGACAGATAGATCATGCCTGCGACGGCTACCAGAAATCCCATCATCAGATAGCATCCGATGACATTCCTTTTCTCGTTGATACCATTGCTTACCGCCAGCCTCTGGGAATTGGCCAGTGCACGGCAGTTATAACCGAATTTTGTGTGTGTAAAAAGTATGTAGAAGATCATGATGCCGGCCAGCGCAAGGATAAGGATCCCCGGGAACTTTGCCAGCTTCAGTATTTCCGTGTTGTAAACTTTTGCGCCTATGCCACCATTGTAAACGGTTATGACACTCTCGTAAATAACATAAAATCCAAGGCTTGTAACTATGGCCGGTACCCTGAACAGCATGTAAGTCACACCGTTGAGAAGGCCAAGGAGCAGACCGATCACCAGGCACAGCGGTATGAAAAGCGCTATGCCAAGATTCAGTTTCTGAGCTATTGGCGTTGCAAGGACAGGGACCAGGATGACCATCATGCCAACCGAGAAGTCCCATCTGTGGTTCAGCATGTTACAAGCCATTGCAAGCGAAATACAGGAGGAAAGCAAAGTGTTCTTGACAATGTTCAGCAGATTGCCAGTTGTCATGAACTGCCCCCTGCCTATGAACCTGGTCAGAATGAAGATCAGGGCAAACATTGCTGCAGGCAGGATCAGCGCCTTCGCCAATTTAATAAAAAATGCTGATGTCTTGTTCATCTGCTTTCCTCCGTTTATCTCTTATCTGGTCGCGAGCCAGCCGTCAGCCTCGTGCGAGCTGAAAGCTGAAGCAGTTTCCTGAAGGGTTTCTATTTCTACAGGATGGCCGGTGTAAACTGAAAGCCATGGCTTTACTTCATCAAATGTGTAAGCATGCTTTCCGCCGGTAACATTTTCCCTGAATGTATTCCACTCATCGAGGCTGTCTACCCAGAGATGCGAGAAGTTGATAACAGGCGCCTTGCCGTCTGCGTCCGCAACTCGCTCTCCGCGAAGAGCGTTATAGAGCATTGCCATGGACATCTCTATCTGAGCTTCTTCACCAACTGCAACCTGGGTAAGGAAGCCGATCTCAAATTCATGAGTTACATCGCCTACCATGTAACCGGATACCTGTACCTTACCTGCATTCTGCGCTGCAAAGTCTTCAACGTTGAAGGAGTCAGATGTTGTTACAAAGCTGAAGATAGCGTCAGTATCAGGATACTGTGTCATGATTGTCGGTGAATCCTGTGCCAGCGTGAAGCTTCTGATCTCATTGAAATTGAGACCTGCTGCTGTGATCGCGTCTTCTGCGCCGGTAACACGAAGGTCAAAGTTTGATCCGATTCCGGGAGGAAGACCATAGATTACAAAGTCCTTAGCTCCATTATCGATCATTGTCTGAGCTCCGGTCTTTGCATCATTGTACTCATCGTGAGAGTAGTTGCCGCAGTAATACTCGTTCTTAGCGAACTCCTCGTATCCCTCTTCCTCAGTAACTGTAAGGTTGCATCCTGAGAAGACAAGATATACCCCGTTTTCTGAGCAGAGATCGATCAGGCGGGATGTTACACCTCCATCCGCGAGAAATACAAGACCGTCATATCCTGCGCCGATCATTCTTTCTGCTGCAGAAAGGCAGCTCTCAGCGTTATTTCCGGTATCATAGCCTATAGTGCAGTTAAGATTATCTGCAACATATGTAGCCGCATCCAGAATACGCTCCCAGCATTCACCCGAATTGGTATGACATATGATACCGATCTTGAATTCGGGCAGATCAACATTTTCCGCAAAAGTTTCCTCTTGGACCTCTGTTGTCGTCTCTTCTGCTGCTTCGGCTGCAGTGGTATCTTCCTGGCTTTCAGCAGCTGCTGTTGTTTCAGGTGCTGCTGTTGTCTGTGCAGCTCCGTCCCCTGAAGAACAGGCAGCCAGCGCAAGTACCATTGCAAGCGAAAGTATAAGTGCTACAAGTTTCTTCATTTTTTCCCTCCTTATATTTTTCTGGAAAAATATATGCACACGCTCAGCGTGGCAGCAACGCGTTACTTCCCCGTTCTCTCTTGTAAGTGAATATGACCATGAACAGGAATACTATCCCTTCTATTATTCCCATATAGTTCGCGTTAACCCCGAGCATGGTAAGCCCGTTGTTCAGGACAACTACCGTTATCCCTCCGATGATGGCGTGATGGATGGATACAACGTAACCTCCTGTCATTGACAGTCCTCCGAGTACCAGTGCGATCAGCACCTGCATCTCAAGCCCAAGTCCTGTGTTTCCGGCGAGGACACCAACTCTCCTGAGGTCAAATCCGGCTGCAAGGCCTATGCATACCCCACAGACGATATAAGCCAGCATCCTGTATCTGCCTATATTTACTCCGCTTCCGTAAACTGTATGCTTATTCTCACCTATCGCTTTATTATATTTTCCAATCTTCGTCATTCCGCCGAGCACGGCAACCGCCGCGATCACGACCGCAAGCACTATGAGTCTTTCTGTCCATCCCGGAGGTGTTAATGATGTCACGCTCACCATTCTTGAATCCAGGACCGCGTTCAGTATTCCTCTTCCCGCCAGCTGCATGCACAATGACGCGATAAACGGCGGAATGTTCAGCTTTACTGCAGCCAGACCTGTCAGGAAACCACAGGCTACTGAAACTATGATGCACATCGGAATGACCGTCCACCTGTAACCTGTTGCCTCAAACATGAGCGCTGCACACAGTTCGGAGAGCGCGAGCACTGAACCCAGGGAAAAATCTATTCCGCCGTGCATGTAAATGAAAGATGCTCCCATACCGACCAGGACAACCGTGTATGCCTGAGTCATCATTCTCTTAAGGCCTGCTCCTTCTACCAATTTTCCGTTTGTCAGGACCGCAAAGAGCGCGATCACAAAGATCATGCCAATGAACGGGAAAAGTGTGTGCAGGATCTTGCTTCTCTGTTCTTTTTTCTTTATGTTATTTTCCATAGCCTGTTAAACCATTACCTGTACAATATCGTGCTCAGTTAAGGACTCGCTGCGTTCAAATTCACCGGTTATCCGCCCGTCCTTTAGGATCAGGATCCTGTCACTCATCCCTATGAGCTCGGGTAATTCCTCACTGATCAGAATGAATGAGATCCCTTCTGTCTTTAGGCGGTATATCAGATGGTACATTGCCTGTTTGACACCTATGTCTATTCCTCTCGTTGGACAGTCAAGGATCATGATGTCCGTTCCACAGCCAAGCCATTTTCCGAATGAAACTTTCTGCTTGTTGCCACCGGAAAGCGCCCTGACAGGCTGATCGGAAGAGGCGCATTTTATAGACATTTCCTCTATAATGTCAGCTGTGACCTTCTTTTCGCTTTTCGGGGTTATGAATATCCCACCCTTTGCAATGCGCGCAATGGCCGGGAGAACAATATTGTTCTTGATAGAGGCGTCGAGCATTATGGATTCTTCATCCCTGTTTTTGGAAACATAGCCCATCTTATGCTTTACAGCTGTCATTGGATTGGTGATCCTTGTTCCGTCACCCAGGACTACTTCGCCAAGCGCCGGCCGGTCTATTCCGAAAAGTATCCTTCCAAGCTCATGGATACCTCCGCTGGCTATACCTCCGATCCCGAGGATCTCACCTTTATGGAGTTCAACTGTGACCTCTTCGATCTGTTCCGCTCCAGTCACAGACCTGGCGCTTAGCACTACTTCGCTGCTGCAGCTGCCATCATGATCCTTACGGTAAAATTCGCCTTCTATTTCACGTCCCACCATCATGGTCTTGATCTTGTCAATGTCATACTCATCTCTGGCAAGAGTTCCGACGACCACTCCGTCCCGAAGCACCGTGAGCGTCGAACATACAGACATTATCTCCTCGAGGTCATGGGAGATCATAATGACGCCTTTATTAGCGTTTTTCATTTTTTCTATGCATGAATACAGGATATCCCGGCCATCAGCTGAGAGAGCCGTTGTCGTCTCATCAACTATAAGCAGTTCCGGGTCTGCCCTCATGGCCTTTGCCAGTTCAATGAGCTTTCTGGATTCCGGATCGAGACTGCCTGTTGGCATCTGTGGTTTTATGTCCTTGACCCCTATGGCCAAAAGCGCTTTTTCGGCTTCCCGTTCCATGGCTTTTTTATTTACAAATGATGCTTTTGAAAAATGGCCGAGATCGCCCATGTAGATGTTTTCCGCCACACTGACCGTAGCTGCAGTTCCAGACTCCTGGACGATCATTGCAACTTTCTGTTCCATCGCATCTGCCACATTCTTTGGATGATAAGGCTTTCCAAAGTATGTCATCTCGCCGGAATCCGCCGGCTGCATGCCTGCGATAATGGATGTGAGCGTTGATTTGCCCGAACCGTTTTCACCTATCAGTCCGTGTACCTCTCCTCTTTTTAAAGTAAAGTCAACATTAACAAGAGCTTTAGTCGGCCCAAAACTCTTGTGCATCCCCTTTACAGTTATAATTGTCTCTGACATGACATCTTCACCTTTAAAAATGAATAATATGCTTTCTGCCAAATATTTTAACATTAATAAAATATTCATAAATATATGTTAATTTTGCCTGAAAAATGGTATGGTAATACTGTTAAAATGTAGTCCCGATATGGGTTTGCGCATCAATAGGCTACAAAAATATAGTCTTATCACCTATCAAAAAGGATAATAATAATGAAACTGAGCATCGATCTGATTTTTAACAATCTCAAGAAAAGGTTCCCGAAAGCGGTCATTTCTGAAAGAAACCGCGCGGACTGTGAAATGGTTCTGGATTACCCCCGGTACATCTCCGGAAGTGTAGAGCTTAAAGAAAACGGGATATATATAGTAAGGCGCACGCTCCTTCCGGAGTCCCCGCATTGCAGCGGACGCTGTCTGATCATTACTCCCGACGAGATATCAGGCAGCAAGCTTAAAAACATTTCAGTCATTACGGTCAGGGATGCGCACATAGATGAACTATTTAATGCTGTCCTTTCCATATATGACAGATACATACAATGGGACAGCAATCTGCAGCAGCTGATCTTTGACAATGCTACTCTCGACAAATATCTGGAATGCAGCCTTCCTGTTATCGGCCATCCCATGAGTGTGCATAATGAAAACTTCAGCTATATAGCAAGGGCAGGCAGCCTTTCAATATCTGATGACAACATCCATAACAGGAACTATTTTGATCCGGATTTCCTGCTGAGGGTAGATCAGCAATGCAGCGAGTCAATCTTCTTTTCAAGGGAACTGATCTGCTACAGCGATGAGGCCACTCACATCAAATACATGTTCCTGAATCTGTTCTCCGGCAATACTTTTGCAGGGCGTCTTGCTGTGCTCAGTGAAGTACGGCCTTTTGAACCGTATGTCGCACCGCTTGTCATGCATCTGAGCCGCTATCTGCAGGCCGCCCTGTCGTTTGATTCATTCAGTGGAATGGGTAAAAACTTAAGACGGGATTCACTCATTGATTATCTGAGCGGCAAACCCCACAATGATGCGACGATACTCCATCTGAAGACCATCAGCCCTTTCTCCCACCTTGCGGATGACCAGATGCTTTATTGTCTGGTATGCAACAGGCAAAGCCTCAATGTGTCAGAGCAGTATGTCTGCTACCAGTTAGAGCGCGCGCTGCCTGAATCGGTCAGCGTCCTGTTCGATGACAGGATCGTGGTCGTGTGCATGAACTGTCCCGGTCAGAGTGAAATGGATTTTTACGACCATATCATGTCACTGCTGCGCAAAAATGACCTGAACGCCGGCATCAGCAACGCATTCAGGGATTTTTTTGATCTGAAATATTGTTATCAGGAAGCTGTCTTTGCCCTCAGGCAGATCGACACACTGCCAAATCAGACTCAGCTGGTACTGTTTAAGGACGTGACCCTGGAACACTTTCTGCAATACGGATTCAGCATCATTCCGATCCGGCTGATATGCGCAGACTGTGTGATAAAGCTGGCTGAGCACGACATGGATTCGTCAGTTTCCTACTGCGACAGCCTGGAAGCCTATCTGGGTACCGGCTGCAACCTGGCAGAAACTGCCAGAATGCTGAATGTCACCAGAAACACTTTCCTCTCCAGGCTGGAGCGCATCATGCGTTTTATAGACTTGGACATACATAACAGCGATGACCGCCTGTATATCCAGATTTCTCTAAGACTTATAAAAAAGACTGCCCCATATGGGATTGCTGAAAAACAATAAGGGTGACAAAAGAACCGTCCCCTTGTCACCCTTTTCAGTTTAATACCCGGAGGTCATCCATTGTTGTCCCGGCACTGCGTCAATGGCATCCGCAGGGCAGTCAGCCAGACAGATCAGGCACATTACACAGTCCCTGGGGTAACGCACCTCGGGCTTGCCCGTGATCTCATTCATTGCGAATACATCCATGGGACAGGATTTCAGGCATGTTCTGCAGCCTATGCATTTTTCCTCTATTATCTTCTGAACTGCCATTATCTGAGCCCCCTTTCCTTCTCTCCCGGAAACTCATACGGGTATCTCTCCGCATAGGTCATATCTTTATCAGGCCTCCACGCTTCAGGCATAGGTACTTTTTCAAGTTCCATGCCACCATCACCTTCATGTACCCGTATCCATGCCAGCCAGTTCTCATCATCGCGATAAGGGTAGTCTTCCCTGAAATGCATTCCCCTGCTTTCGGTGCGGAACAGCGCGCTCCTTAACCTTACTTCGGTTGTGACGACTATGCTCCTCGCCTCATGCGCCAGACGCAGTTCATGCTCGTTGCCTGCCAACACATTCGGCAGAAGCGTATCGCGTATATATTCCAGATTTGTCAGCGCAGCTTCCAGCCGGTCAGCCTTCTGGATATATGCCACGTAGTACGGCATGAACAGATTCTGGACAAGATCTATTATCCACCTTGCAGAATAACCTTTCTTTCTGTTCAGCGGGGCAGTCAGCTTTTCCACTGCTGCATTTATCGTTTTGTCGCTGACGATCAATTCGCTCTTCTTCTTGATAAGATCCTTGACTTCCTCTGCCGCTGAATCACCTGCCAGCATTCCCGTGGACGCGCAGGCAGAGATCGAACCGCCGCCAAGCGTATATATTGCCCCATTCTGCATCGTACCTAGTGAATCGCCTGCAGCAAACAGACCTGGAATACTTGTTCTACAAAAATGATCCGCAGGCCAGATGCCGTCTGCCTTTCTTACAGACATGCCAAGCGCGGCTCCCGATGTTACATGATAGGTCTTGCCGTCAAATTCATATGTCACAGGCCCCTCGCCCTTATACATGAGCAGCTCCTGGTCAAGATAAGACATGCCGTATCCGGAAAGTTTTCCCTCCTGGGGAACAAACGGTTCTCCTCCGGCCTTCCATGCGAACGGGTGAAGGATCCCGGCAGTTACCCTGCCGCTTCCCAGACGTTTTGCTGAAGTTCCCTTTGGCTGGCGTCCTCTCAGAATAGCCGGATTTTCTGCTGAAGATCTCATTGCCTGCGGGAATTCCATGCCTAGGAGTTCTCCTCCAAGTTCATATGCCATGCGCAGGCCATCTCCCGTTGACGATGCGACCATTGGATATCCCGGAGCCTTCATCCCCGCTCCACCCGTACACATGATCACGGCAGATGCTTCAAAGACCAGTATTTCTCCGTCATCCTCACTGAAGCCGACTGCGCCGCAGACTCTGCCATCCTGTATCATAAGGTCTGTGATCATGACACGGTCATACAGACTGACACCTATTTCCTCAAGATGTTTTCTTGCCTTGTATCCGAAAGTGTGCTCATAGGAATCTGCAAATCTGCCCGCGCCTTTTATCTCATAAAAAATACCGCCCAATATGTTTGATCCGGGATTCAGATTCTCGAGTTCTATTCCCCATTTTGCCAGTTCGTCAGGTACTTTGGCGCTATTTATTATGTCTATCTTTGACCATTCCATGTTTGTCAGGAACTCTCCGCCATGGTGAACAAAGCGCACAACTTCGTCCACGCTCTTACCCGAATCAGGGTCGTAGGCATACAGGTTGGAAGCATATGGACTCTGCCCTGCCTTTCCGATGAAGCCCTTATCAACGAGCATCACGTCCAGGCCGGCCTCTTTGACATGGGCAGATGCCATCCACCCTGCCATTCCTCCGCCTATGACCAATATGTCTGTTTTTACGCGATCCATTTTCATTGTATTATCTCCGGTGATCAATTATTGCTGTTCCAGATA
>JAZOAJ010000349.1:0-3174 GCA_045595385.1 Lachnospiraceae bacterium
CATCACGTCCAGGCCGGCCTCTTTGACATGGGCAGATGCCATCCACCCTGCCATTCCTCCGCCTATGACCAATATGTCTGTTTTTACGCGATCCATTTTCATTGTATTATCTCCGGTGATCAATTATTGCTGTTCCAGATATCATTATATCAGAAAGGTGACAGGGGGACGGTTCTTTTGTCACCTTTTTTCGGTAAGCATAAAAATGGCGGCGACCCTTTGGGCCTGCCGCCATCATCGATCTGTATGTCAGGTGACAAAAGAACCGTCCCCCTGTCACCCCTGTCACTCCTTATACAAGCACTTTTGACAGGAAGTCCTGCAGTCTCGGATCCTTAGGATTTCCGAAAAGCTCTTCCGGTGAATTCTCCTCAAGAATCTTTCCTTCGTTGACAAAGATCACTCTGTCTCCGACTTCCTTTGCGAAACCCATTTCGTGGGTAACGACCACCATGGTCATTCCATCTTTTGCAAGAGCCTTCATGATGTCGAGAACCTCTCCGACCATCTCAGGATCCAGCGCGCTTGTAGGCTCGTCGAAGAGCATGACATCCGGCTCCATTGCAAGAGACCGCGCGATCGCTATCCTCTGTTTCTGGCCGCCTGAGAGCTGGGCGGGATAAGAACCTGCCTTTTCCTCAAGGTGTACCATGGCAAGGAGTTCCATGCCCTTCTGTTCTGCATCGTGCTTCGACATCCTCTTCAGGCTCTGGGGAGCCATGATAATGTTCTGGAGCACTGTTTTATGCGGGAACAGGTTAAAATGCTGGAAGACCATTCCCATGCGCTGCCTGTGCCTGTTGATGTCGACATTCTTTCCCGTGATGTCCACACCCTCGAAAAAGATCTTTCCCGATGTCGGGACTTCAAGAAGGTTGAGCGAACGGATGAATGTGGACTTGCCGGAGCCCGAAGGTCCGATGACCACTACCACCTCTCCTTTGTTTATCGTGGTCGATATCCCGTCCAGGGCATTGAAAGTCCGGTCAGGCGTGGAAAAAGTCTTTACGAGATCTTCTACTACGATGATGGGTTCATCAGTGATCACTTCTTCTCAGCCTCCTTTCCAGAAGTTCAAGCAGTTTGGTCATTATGATGACAATGACCAGGTAGACAAGAGCGACTGCGATCAGCGGAAAGAATCCGTCATAGGTCTTGCTCCTTATGATGTCTCCGCCTTTTGTAAGGTCCATCATGCCGATGTAGCCTGCGACCGATGTCTCCTTGAACAGGGTGATTATCTCGTTGCCAAGGGCCGGCAGTACATTTTTGAATGCCTGGGGCATGATTATCTTGAGCATTGTCTGGCGGTAATTGAAACCGAGACTCCGCCCTGCTTCCATCTGTCCTTTGTCGATGGACATAATGCCTGACCTGAATATCTCGGCCACATATGCCGCGGAGTTCAGACCGAAGGCGATGCCTCCGACGATAAACTTCTCCAGGGTGACTGCCTTGAAAATGACAAAGTATATTATCATGAGCTGAACGACAACTGGCGTTCCCCTGATCACGGTCAGATACAGCTTGCATATCCAGTTCGCGAATCCCCATTTACCGTCCATGTCATGTGTCGAACGTACGACGGCGATCAGGAATCCAAGAATGATGCCTATGACAAAGGCAAGCACCAGGATGAGCATGGTTGTCTTGAGACCGTTCGTGAGATAGGTCCACCGGTCATCCTTTATGAAATTGTCATAAAACTTGTCCCCTATCAGCAGGAACAGGTTCCTGAGCCACTCAAACATCCATTATTCCTCGGTGGTAATGTATTTTGCTACGATCTCGTCAAGCTTGCCTGATTCCTTAAGGTTTTTGAGCGCATTGTTGATCTTCTCAAGAAGTTCTGTGTTCTCCTTTGCAATTGCAATGGCGTAATCCTCAACAGCAAATTCTTCCTCAAGGATCTTGAGCCCTTCATTGGCTGCAACATAAGCCTTGGCAGGCTCGTTGTCGATCATCATTGCGTCAGCCTTGCCGTTAAGTACTTCAAGGACAGCGTCTGTAGCCTTTGTGAATGACTGGATCTCAGCGCCTTCTATGTCTTCTGCGTAGATCTCGCCGGTAGTACCTGTCTGGACTGCTATCTTCTTTCCTGCAAGATCATCAAGAGATTTGATGTCGGAATCTTCCCTTACTATGATGACCTGGATGCCTGTTGCATAAGGCTCTGTGAAGTTGACGTTCTTGAGACGGTCTTCTGTAACGGTCATGCCTGCAGCAGCGATATCTGCCTTGCCTGACTGAACTGCAGCGATCAGTGAATCGAATGCCATGTCCTCGATCTCAAGGGTCATCCCGAGCTCCTCTGCGATGGCTTTTGCGATGTCAACATCGATACCGACGATCTCTCCGCCTTCATATGACTCGTAAGGCGGGAATGTAGCTTCAGTCACCATCTTGAGCACGCTGCCTTCTGTTCCTGACGCTTCGGTTGCCGGTGCTGCGGGACCTGAGCCACCGCATGCTGCAAGAACACCTGCTGCAAGAACTCCGGCCATGATAACAGCCATGATCTTTTTAATGTTTTTCATAATGATTCTCCTCCCTGGACTCCCTATCTCAGATTTTAGGGGTTTTTATAATACCGCACGCATATTTATTCACTAAGCGTGAATAAATATGCATTAATAAACGGTATTTTACACTATTTTGGGAGAATTTCAAGATGTAATTCTGTATCCTTTTTCTTTGAGCACATTCAGAGCCCGCTCAAAGTCACCCTCTTTTACAAGAATGTAATCGGTGTTGAAGGTTGATACAGCAAATATTCCTATTTCATTTTCCGCAAGGATAGCGGATATTTCAGACAGTATCCCTACCAGGGAGAAGTCCAGTATGCCCTGAATCCTGAATGCTTTCCAGCCATCGGAGCGCTCCAAGGCATTTTCAGGCGCATCTGTTGTTTTGCAGACAAGAGAGATCTCTTCATCTGTCTTTCCCAGGAAATAGAACTCCCGGCTGAGATCAATGTCTGCCGTGTCCGATATCTTGCATATGGTCAGTTCAGCGTCTATTCTTTTCAGTTCCATTTTTCTTCCTTCTGCGCACGCCGACCTCTCAGATGACCCCGGTCGGGATCAGTACGCACAGCAGTACCGCAACCAGCACCCACTCGGTTATGAGGAAGATCTTTCTCTTCTTCGGAGCCATGTCCGGTACATAGTTGCT
>JAZOAJ010000350.1:0-5747 GCA_045595385.1 Lachnospiraceae bacterium
CTTCATGTTGATCTCTTTATATCCGTTATATGCATTCCTGACTGTTGCCCGGGACTTTGTAAATGCGGGCGGATCGAGGATTATGAAGTCATATTCTTTCTTTCCTATGTTTGCCATTTCAGTAAGCAGGTCGAAAACATCTGCCTTAAGAAAGCTCATGTTTCCTTCGAGTCCGTTCAGCGCAGCGTTCTTTTTTGCAAGAGCTATCGCATCGCCTGAGATATCTATGGCCTTCACGTGGCTCGCACCCGCCTTGGCGCAGTTGAGTGCAAATGAACCTGTATGTGTGAAGCAGTCTAGGACTCTTCTGCCCGGAGCTATCTTTGCGGCTGCGAGGCGGTTGTATTTCTGATCCAGGAAGAACCCTGTCTTCTGGCCATTGATATAGTCCACGTCATATAAGATGCCGTTTTCATTTATGGTCACATGCCCGTCTGTGTCATTCTTAAGGCCGTCCATCTGAAAGAAGCCTTTTTGCGGCTCCATCCCCTCTTTGGTCCTGATCGCTGCCTCGTTTCTCTCATAGATGACATTTACCTTGATTCCGTCTTTAGCAAGTTCCTCCACGAGAAGCCTGTACAGCATCGGTTTTATGCATTCCATTCCAAGGGAGAGTATCTCTGTCACCATTACATCTTCAAACAGGTCAACGGTCACGCCTGGAAATGTATCTGCCTCCCCGAAAATAATGCGGCTGCAGTGCATGTCCTCACCCATCACTGCTTTTCTGTAGTCGATGGCATACCTGACCCTGCGCCTCCAAAAAGCCTCGTCAAACCTGTCGTTCGTATTTCTTGATATCAGCCTGACCCTGATCTTGGAGTTGTCATTGATGAAGCCGGCGCCCATCCATGATCCTTTCTCAGTGACCACGTCAACAATGTCGCCGTTTTCATAAGGGCCGAAAGGCCCTTCAGTCTCTTCTCCGTATACCCACGGATGTCCGCTCCTTACGAGTTTCTCCGCCTTCTTATTGATCTTAACTATCGGATAACCTCTCTCCATCTAGAAAAACACGCCCTTTACGAAAATCTCTATTCCTATCGCTATCAGTATGATGCCCCCGACGATGCCTGCCTTTCCGCCGATCTTACTTCCGATCTTTTTGCCCAGCAGCAGGCCGCCCATACATATGGCAAATGTCACCACTCCGATCACAAGCGCTTCCACCAGCGCCGCATACCAGCTGTACTCCGCTATCGTAAATCCCACAGAGAGTGCATCAATTGATGTTGCCACGCCCTGAAGCATCAGAGTTCCGAACCCTACGATCGCGGTCTCTTCCTCATTTCCTTTTACGCCTTCAATGATCATCCTGATCCCGAGGAACAGGAGAATGGCGAGTGCTATCCAGGGGATGAACTTCTGAAACCCCGTGAAAAACTCGCTTATTGTATGAACACACAGCCATCCTATGAGAGGCATCGCTATCTGAAACAGCGCGAATGTGCCGGCTATCCCGGTCATCCGCGCTGTCTTCATCTTGTCTTCCTTAAAGGCATTTGCCACTGACACTGAAAATGCGTCCATGGCCAATGCTATGCCGAACAGGATGCTGTTAATGAAAAACAGTAGATCAAATGTCATGTAAAGCCATTACAGGAGCAGTCCCGCTCCCCCATATATTCCGGCGTTATTGCCAAGCGTCGCAAGCGCAAACTTTGTATCCCTTGACGCATGGAACGCATACTGTCTGAAATATTTCTGAGTGCCGTCTATGAGCATCTGCCCTGCTTTACTTACTCCGCCGCCGATTACAAATATGTCGGTATTGACCACGCAGGCAATTGCAGCGAGTGCCCTTCCGAGAGTCCTGTACAGTCTGTCTGTCATGAGCAGCGCAGCCTCGTCTCCTGCTTTTGCCGCATCAAATATGTCCTTGCATGTCAGACTGTCATCATTCTTCAGTACTGTATTCAGTTCCGGATGTTCTGTCAGATACTTTTTAGTCACGCGGACAATTCCGTTTGCGGAAACATACTGCTCAAGGCAGCCTCTCTTGCCGCATCCGCATGTATCCGGCTCATCTTCAGGCTCCGCTATTGGCATGTGCCCGATCTCGCCGCTGGCACCGTTAACACCTGCCGCTATCCTGCCGTCGATTATGATGCCGCCTCCGACACCTGTGCCGAGCGTTACCATGATGATATCGCGGTATCCCTTGCCGCCGCCCTGCCACATCTCACCGAGCGCAGCAACATTTGCGTCATTTCCCGCCTTAACGGGCAGTCCGGTAAGTCCGGACAGTTCCTGCTCAACATTGAACACACCCCATCCGAGGTTTACGCATTTATAGATGGTTCCGTCAGTTCCGACAGGGCCCGGAACGCCAATGCCTATGCCTGTGACGTCGTCATCATCTATGGCGCGCTCCTCCATCTTGGCTTTCACAGCGTCTGCTATGTCGGCCAGGATATGTGATCCGCTGTCTTCCGTTCTGGTAGGGATCTCCCACGCGTCCAGCAGCTTTCCGCCGGCCTCGAAAAAACCTATCTTAATCGTTGTTCCGCCCAGATCAACACCAAAAGAATACTTCATTTTTAAAGTCTCCTCTACACAAAATCGAGTAGGCTCTCACCTACTCGATAGACCCAAAAAACTAATGCACTTATCAGATGTCCCAGTCACCTTCGGGAGAGCAGTCAGCCTTCTTCAGAGCGTCAACTTCCTGTGTGGTGAGGTCTGTGTAAAGTGCGATCCTTTCCTTTGTGAGCATGGGCATATAGCCATCAGCCATCATCTTAAGGAGACGCGCTTCCTCAATATTTCTGGGTTCTCTTTCTTCGTTGGTTATTCTTCCGTACATGCTTTATGCCTCCTGCTTTTGTTTAGAATAATATTACTATAAGATAATTAAAAATACAATTGGGTAATTTTGAATCTGCGTTTGAGGCATTAAAGTTGTTTTCCTTTTCTTCTTGTGGTATATTACTAAATGTTCAAGGCATTTTTTGTGCTTTAATTCTATGTAATTATTGGAGGAAAGAAAAATGAACAATTCAAAAGGTCTTTCAATTGCTGCACTTGTACTTGGCATCGTAGCTTGTGTCATCCCCTGGTGGGGACTTGTTTACGGTATCATCGGACTTGTCTGCGGTGTTGTAGGACTTATCCTTGCGATCGTTGCAAGAAAGAAGGAAAAGAGCGGACTTAATACCGCTGCTCTTATCCTTTCCATCATTGGCATTGTGCTCGCTATCATCGGTATCATCGCATGCGGTATCTGCGCACTTATGGCTGCAGGTGTTGCTGAAGGCATCGAAAGCGGAGAGATCGACGTTAACGGAATTGCTAATGAGCTTGAAAGCGCAATTAACGAGATCGCAACCACAGTCGGCAACTGATATAGTTACTGATCACACACATGAACAGCCGGCCTCACGGCCGGCTGTTTTAGCTTAAATCTATGTTTCCTGCTATAAATGTCTTTGGAAGAACGATAGGTACTTACGGCATCTGCGCCGCAGTCGGGCTGCTTGTTGCCGGCTTTGTTCTTTCATTCATAGGCAAGAAGAAAAAGATATCCTGGATGGACATTGTCCTTGCCATGCTCGCCATTGGCATCGGCCTTCTGGTGGGCGGTCATCTCCTGTACGGCATCACGCAGTACAGAGTGTTCTTATACACCATAAAAATGATCGGCACTGCTCCATTTAAGAGCATTCTGGCCGGTCTGATACTGACTTTTGGCGGATCCGTTTTTTATGGCGGTTTTCTCGGAGGCATTGCCGGTCTAGCAGTTTTCCTCAGGATTGAAAAGGAACTTAATAAACGTGACTTCTATGACCTGTACGGTCTCGGTATCCCGCTCTTTCATTTCTTTGGACGCATCGGCTGTTTCCTCGGTGGCTGCTGCTACGGCGTGGAATGTGAATTCGGCTTTCTCGTTGAGCACAACGACTTCTCACCCGGGCTCGCAGGTGTGCGCAGGTTTCCGATCCAGCTCGTCGAAGCTGTGCTGAACCTTGCCCTCTTCTTTCTTTTGTATGTTCTTTACAAGCATTTTTGTAAAACCGCTGAAAGCGGCCGAAACTTAAGCGGCATCATCATTTTCCTGTACATGCTCATTTATCCGGTCTACCGGTTCATACTGGAATTCTTCCGCGGAGATGTGATACGCGGACTTTGGGGACCGTTTTCCACTTCCCAGTGGATCAGCATTGCCGTCTTCATCGCCGGACTGATCGGCACTATCGTTACTCTCAAAAAAAGTAATTAACGTTTCTTTTCATTTTCTCAGCTTCGTTTAAGGAACGGAGCTTATTCTTGTCATATAAAGAATAAGCGAAGGTGATGAAATGAAAGGATTTATTGCGGTCTTTGCCGCTGTACTTACCGCATTTACAGCATATGTCGCACTGGACACATTCGTTATCCCCCGTTCAATGGCCCCGGCCGTTGTTGCTGTGGAAGAAACATCCGCTGCTTTGGAGAGTGCACCTGAAAGCACTTCTTTTGAAACTGAGGAGACTCAGACTGAAACCGAGACTGAGACCACAGCCTATGAAGGTGCAGAAATAAAAATTGAAACCTATTACGAATACGGCACTGTCATCTATGTGGCAGATGTTGAGTTTTCTTCTATCACTGAACTCAAAGCTGCATTTGCGGAAGACACATACGGCCGTAACATAACTGCTGTTACTTCTGATATAGCATACGATAACGGAGCGATCATTGCGATCAACGGAGATTTCTATGGTTCACAGGAAAGGGGTTATGTTATCCGGAACGGGATCCTGTACCGGAGCGAAGCTAAATCCGATCAGGAAGACCTTGTCATATACGTCGACGGGACATTTGAGATCATAAATGAAGATGATGTCTCTGCGGAAGAACTGCTGGAGGCCGGTGCCTGGCATGTGCTTTCATTCGGACCCGGGATAGTGTCCGGCGGTGAGATAGCGGTCACCGAGGATGAAGAAGTCGGCAAGGCAAAAGCCAGCAATCCACGGACCGCCATAGGCTTTATTGACGAAAACCACATAGTCATGGTAGTTTCCGACGGCCGGACTGACGAAAGCGAAGGGCTGTCGCTCTATCAGCTCGCCGAATTCATGCAGAGCCTGGGTGTGAGCGTGGCCTATAACCTGGATGGCGGCGGTTCCTCCACCATGTACTATGATGGCGAGATTGTAAATAATCCGACGTCTTCAGGCAATTCCATAAAGGAACGCGCGGTCAGCGACATTCTTTATTTTTGAGGTGAGTCATGAGAGAAAAAAAGCTGTTATCCGTGATCAGAAAATATCTGCTTGCTGCCGCCTTCTGCGCAGTGTTCGGCATAGTTTATGAATTATTCAGCCACGAGGTTTACACACCGTATATGTATCTGGCCTGCCTGATCCCTCTGGTCGGCGGTACGGTGCCCTGCCTTATCATCCACATGGCACGCGCGCCGCTACCGGCGGCTCTGTCTTCGGTCCTTTATGCCTGCGGCATCGCAACGCTCACTGTCGGCTCGATCATGCAGGGAGTCCTGGTGATCTATGGGACTACCAATAGGCTTATGCCCATATACGCCATTGCCGGTGCTTTGCTGCTGGTCGTGGGAGGGGGAAGTTACCTGGTAATGCTGGTCAGACGGAAGGCGCGTGCGCGTAAATGAACTGTTATGTTTCCCGATTTTGGGAGTAATGTGTATTTCAGGATATGGCCATCCTTTTAGTGGTTCCCGAATTAAGCAGGAGAATGAAAATCGGGATATAAAAAGCTTAAAAAAGCTGAAAAGATATCCCGATTTAACT
>JAZOAJ010000351.1:0-7333 GCA_045595385.1 Lachnospiraceae bacterium
GTGGAGGCTGAGATCGGACATGTGGGCGGACACGAGACGATAGCAGACCCGGAAGGCTCAGAAGTAGATCTGTCAGGTTATACAGAGCCGGAGATGGCAGAGCGCTTTGCGGCTGAGACAGGCATAGATGCTCTTGCCATAGCATTCGGAACAGTTCACGGTAAATACAAAGGCAAGGTAAATCTGGATTATGCCAGACTCGCTGACATACGATCAAGGGTACAGATACCATTGGTCATGCACGGTGGTTCAGGAGTTCCTGAAGACGGCTTCAGGGGAGCTGTCTCTAACGGTATCAATAAGATAAACATCTGTACACAGATGCTGGTATCGGCTTCGGAAGTGATGAACGGAATGGCCGTATCATCCGCAGGAAAAGCCGCTTTTGTAGATCTCTATGAAGAAGCACATAAAACCATAAAAGAAGTAGTAAAAGATCATATAAGGATATTCGGCACACAGCAGCTGGGATACAGCCGGCCGCCGGTATATTTCGGCTGAAGAACAGGAGGCTTAGCAGCATGAAAGCCTTAGTCTACAATCTTGATCAGAAACGGCTCTTTATGAAAGAAAAAGACAAACCTGTCTGCGGTGACAGGGATGTGCTCATAGCAGTAAAAGCGGTCGGTATATGCGGCGGAGATCTGCACTATTTTAAGGGAGATTTTGACCCGCCGCCGGGAGTTCAGGAAGAGTTTACCATAGGCCATGAATTTGCCGGAGTTATTGAAGAGGTCGGAAAAAACGCTGACCCGAGATGGAAAGTCGGTGACCGCGTTGTAACCGATAATACTGCCGGCGCCTGCGGCAAGTGCCCTGCCTGCGCCAAAGGTCATTATGTCCTGTGTAAGTACAGGAAAATTCTGGGACTTGGCGAGGACGGCGGGTTTACTTCATATGTGGTAGAACCGGGTAAGATCCTTGAGCTCAATCCGGACAGCATGTTCCGCATCCCTGAGAACCTGTCATTTGCGGCAGCAACTGTATTGGAACCTGCTGCCAATTCTTACCGTGCTGTGATCCAGGAAGGAAAAGTAAAACCCGGCGAGACGGTCGTGATATACGGACCAGGGCCCATTGGCCTTATGTGCACACAGATCGCTGCAATTGCAGGAGCGGCAAAGATCATCCTGGTCGGACGGGCGCATAACAAGGCGCTACGCGGGCAGATAGGAATGAAATACGGCGCAACGCACTGGGTGGAAAATGATGCCGGTAAAAATGCAAAAGAGCAGATCCTTGAAATAGCGGGGGACGAAGGTGTTGACTGCATCATTGATGCAGCAGGGGACCCCTCCGTATTGCTTGAAGCCATAGACATTATCAGGAATGAAGGCACCATAGTCCGCGCCGGTTTCAGCGACAAGCCTGTAGGTGCAGGCATAAATGCCATATCATTAAAGTCGGTCCGCATTTTCGGGCATATGGGATATGATACCGAATGCTGGAAAAACTGCATAAGGCTGGCAGAAGCCGGAAAACTGGATCTGGATACCATCGTGACCCATCAGCTGCCGCTTGACCAATGGGAAGAGGGATTTAAAAAGAGCATTGACGGGTCTGCCGGAAAAGTCGTTCTGATCCCATAGAATTACAGTGTGGAGGAAAAATGTCAGCCCGGAGTATTCTTGTTCTGGATCTTGGAACATCAAAGGCACATGCCAATCTCATTGATATTGAAAACGGGGCGCTGCTTGGAAACAGCGCTGTCAGCTATGACTTTGCAAGCCCCAAAGAGGGCATGGCGGAAATACATGCCGAAGAGATCTGGAAAGCTGCACAGGATGCGGTCAGTGCGGTCATGGACAGCTCAGGAGACATTTCCGTTGAGGCGCTCACGTTTTCATTTTTCGGTGCGCAGCTCGTAACTCTTGATGAAGACGGTACGGAAGTATTTCCGGCCATCATCAGTTTTGACAACAGAGCAGGGATCGAAGCAGAAATAATACGCAGAATCATTCCTGAAAGAGAACTTCACTGCATTGTCAGAGGCGGAATGGGAAGCGAGGCAAATCCGGCTAAGGTGCTGTGGCTTAAGGATCATTATCCGGAACAGTTTAAGAGGATACGTTTTGTTACGACCATCGCCCAGTATATATATATGAAGCTGGGCCTTCCGCTGTGTACGGAAAGATCCATGATACATACACTGCAGTTTCACAGGCAGGACGGGACCATGATCCCCGGCCTGGCGGAAGTCTGCGGACTGTCCGAAGAACATTTCTCCTATCCGGTATGTGACGGTGATCAGGTGATAGGCCGTCTGAGATCTTTCGGACATGCCGATCTGAAGAAAGAGGTGCCGGTACTGCCGGGCGGACATGACTGCATTTTAGCCCAGATCGGATGCGGAGTTCTTCCGGATGAAGGAGACATCCTGGGAAATGTATGCGGAACATTTGACATACTGGGGTATCTTGTGCAGGGCAGCTCAGTAACAGACTGGGATGAGGACTGTCTTACAACACCGATCGGAGGAGTGCTGTCTATCATGTGCGGAGGTCCGACAGGAGCTCAGCTGGCAGCAAGTGTTCAGCGCCTGTGGGGCTGCTGCAGCGGTGAACTGCTGACAAGGCTGTTTACGGATGCAGTTTTTGACGGGCAGCATGGCGGCCTCTGGGCTGATGAGGACTGGGATGCGATCAGAACGGATCCGGGATCTCTTAGAAAATACGGTGAGCAGAAAATATTTGAGAGTCTGGTTGAGGAAATAACATTTGGTTTAAAAGAGAATGATTACGATGTTTTATGCGCTAAGCATCGGAAACCATTCGCTGTTGTCCGCTCAGGCGGAGGCGCGTCACGCTCAAAAAGCTGGATACAGCTTAAATCAGACGTATTTAATTCGGATTTTGAGATAATGGAGAGCGGGGAAGTCTCTTCGCTCGGAGCAGCGGTCATTGCCGCAGCCGCGATCGGATACTATCCGGATCTTAAGGCGGCATCAAACAGTATGGTACATGCCTGTGAGAAACTATATCCCTGCAGGCATGAACAATATGAGCAGTTATATAAGAATTATAGATCGATCAGGAAGACAGGAGGGAAAATATGAGCGGTTTATTTAAAAATTTCTTTCACATCTGCCTATTTGTAAAAGATGTTGAAGCATCGTTGGATTTCTATGAGAAATTAGGGTGCGAGCGTGCTTTCATCATGGAAAACAATGGAGAACCATGGAACTATTATCTCAGGCTCTGCAAGGGTCAGTTCATCGAACTCCAGCCGGTCAATGGACCGAATCCGCACCCGCATCCGGAAGACTGCAAATACTATTATGATCAGACAGTAATGCATTTTTCCTTTGAGACGGACAACATTGCTGAAGCGATCGACACCCTGCGCTCAAGGGGACTGACTCTGTATCAGAATCCCGAGCCTGATGCACCGGAGGTTAAGTCTGCAGATGATGTAAATCATTCAGAAGACAATTGCTTATCTTTCTGGGTCAAGGATCCTGACGGAAATCCAATCGAGATCATGGAGCAGACGCAGTATTCACTGCAGAGACTGTCAGAGATACGGCTGGATGCAGAAGCAGACAGATGAACATTATATAATGATAAAAAGACAGGGAGAAGGGCTCAGCACCCGTCTCCCTGTTTTTACATGCATACTTTCTTTTACCGGATATCAACAGAAGCGCTTTCTTCTTTCCATTCTTCGGCTTCTGCAAGCCGTTCTTTGAGTACGATATTAAGGATGTTGTAGGCAAATGTTGTGAAGACCATGTGACGGGGAGGATTCTCACTGTCTACAAGCCTGAGGAGAAGCTGGGCACACTTAACAGGATCTCCCTCGTCGCCTTCATATTCATCGTTCTTCTCCCACCTGTCAGTCTCTTCCTGAAGTACTGCCTCGTAATCCGGAATCTTCCTTTCACATATTTTGGTCCGCTTTGCCATGGTGGTCTTTATGGGACCCGGCTGGACAACTATAACACGTACTCCGAGGTCTTTCAGTTCATGGTAAAGGCCCTGTGACATTCCGAGCACGGCATATTTTGTAGCGCCGTATAAGCCTTCCCCGGCTATCGTATCTATACCTGCAAGACTTGAAGTCTGGACAATGGTGCCTGATCTTCTCGGGCGCATGTGCGCAGCAGCGGCCTGGGAAACAAAGAGAGTTCCGAAGAAGTTGCAGTCAACGATCTTTCTGGCTTCTTTTTCGCTCATTGCCTCAACTGCGCCGAACTGCATGTAGCCGGCGTTATTAACGACCACATCAATATGGCCGAAGGCTTCAACAGCCTCGTTAAAAACTTTAAAGACCAGATCACGGTCAGTTACATCAATATACTTTACCAATACGTTGTCGCCGTATTTTTCCTTATAATCCTGCATGTTCTCGGGATCGATGGATACAGCAGCGACTTTATCGCCTCTTTCAAGAGCTGCAAGGGTATATTCTCTTCCAAGGCCTGTAGAAGCGCCGGTGATGAACCATGTTTTCATATCTTATTTACCCTCTATCATATCTCTGATCGTTTTTTCGCCGTATACTGACTTCCAGCCATTTCGCACGCTCTGGTGTACAGCCTGGAAATGCCTGGAGCTGAAGCATCTGTCATAATCATACGGATCAAGCGTGATGGATCCTGCGCCTGTACTGATGAGGTAGCTGATCTCATCAGGCGTGCGCGGCGCGCATGCCATGATCTTGCCTTTACAGTTGAATCTGTCAATAAATGTTGTCAGAGCATCATATACTGCTTTCGCGTTGACGCCCCCGTATAGACCCTGGTCATCAAGTCCGCCCATCTCCATCATTGCAAAAAATACAGATACGTATTTCGCGCCTGCCTGAAGAGCGTTTATGCCCTGAAGCGTGGACATTACCTGCGTTCCGCACACATCAACGCCCTGAGCCGAAAGCTCCATGATGGCGCGAATGCCGTCTGCACAAGTGGGTATCTTGATGACTGACGGCTTATGTCCGATCACGCTGAGGATGGCGTCCGCATCATCCATAATGCCTTCGTAATCGTTGGAAGGAGTCTGTACGAACAGCTTCCTGTCACCGGCTGCTTCCCGGAGATCCTTCAGGTATGGAACAAAATCCTTGCGGTACATGTCAGACATCATCTGGGGATTACATGTCAGACCGCTGAATGGGAACCGGTCAATGTATTGTTTGGCCAGTTCCGGGTCCGGGGTATTCAAAAATATCTCAAAATCACTTGCGTAGTTGTACATTGCCGCCTCCGTTATGATCAACGGGCCTGCCGAAGTGATACAGCAGGCCCGCGTGGAGTTATTCCTGGTTAAGTTCAGCCGGTTTTAAGGGATCAGGAATACCTTGAAGCCTTCTCTGCGGGTGACCATGTCGAAAGCTTCTTTATAGTTCTCCAGAGGGATCCTTGCGCTGATGAGGTCGTCAAGCTTAAGAGCATCCATTGCATAGAGTTTTTCAAGCTTCTCCCAGGATGAAGCGCCTGTAGCGAAACTTGAGCGGTAGCGGATCTCTTTCTTCCACATCTTGTCAAGGTCGATGGTGATCGGCTTACCGAATACACCAACCTGAGTGATCTGGCCTTCCTTGCGGACTATGTCAAGAGCATTTGCAAGTGCGGGACCTGCGCCTGAGCACTCCAGAACGACGTCAACGCCAAACTCGGTACGTCTGTTGACGATCTTAGCCAGTTCTTCATTGCTGGTAGCGTATTCATCCGCGCCGAGCTTCTTGGCAAGCTCAAGTCTCGGAAGATCTGAAGGCATGCCGCTGATGATAACATAAGCGCCGCGGATCTTGGCAAGCTGTGCACAGAACTGTCCAATCGCTCCGGGACCTGTTACAAGGACAACATCGCCGGGCTCGATATCTGTATGGTCGATGACTGCACGTACGCAGCAGCAGAGGGGCTCTGAGAGAGCGACGGAATCCCTGCCGACCATATTTGCGGGAACATGCATTACATGATCAGCGGGAGCTACTACATATTCAGCCATGCCGCCGTTGAGGTTGATACCGATTGAAGCCTTTTCAAGGCACATCTGGTAGTCACCCTGCTTGCAGTAGTGGCAGTGTCCGCAGCCGTTGATGTTGTTAAGGAATACCTGCTCTCCAATCTCGAAATCCTTAACATCGCTTCCGCACTCGGCAATAGTGCCTGTGAACTCATGTCCGAGAACAACGGGTGAGGTATGAGCGTATTCTTCATTGATGATGTGCAGGTCGGTACCGCAGATACCGCATGCCATGACTTTGATCAGAACTTCATTTGCCTTGGGGACGGGCTTGGGGATATCAACAACTGAAACACCGTCCATGCCAAGACCATGACCCTGCTTTAATAATGCTTTCATTAATTTCCTCCTTAAAATGTTTAAAGATATTGTTTTTTCTGTTCTCCTTAGCTATTGCAAAAAGCGTGCCACTTGTATCTATGGAAAATGAGAATCGGGCTGTTTTTTAGAAATCGGATTGTTCTTATGAAGAATATCTGGTATTTTATATATATAAAATATCTCTTTTCCCAGGGCAGATGCTCTTCTGTAAAATGTCATTTATTTCTTTAAGGTTTCGTCATGATCACACCAATAACATTTCCTACTGCTTTTAAATACTGGCTTCAGGCGTCATCCAGGCCTCTTGAAGAGTGTTTTTTTGCGGACCTTGCCGGTGCAGACCATTCCGCAGAAGCATTGTTGAAAGATGCACGGATATTTCATATTGAAGATCCGATCCATGTGCTTGTTGCAAAACCGGATCACCGGCACGTATCCGCGCTGCTTAACGCTCACGTATTGCCCCGCAATCTGCCTCCGGGAAGTTTTGTACGGCTCACAGATTCGCTTTTTATCATTTCACCGGAGTGCTGTTTCCTGTTTGCGGCAAACGCATTGTCTTTGCCTGAATTGGTATGCGCAGCCAATGATCTTTGTGCCATATACAGACGGGATGCCATTTCTGCGCTGGAGCAGAGCGGAAGGCCTGCACTGACGAACAAAGAAACCATGGAAAAGTATCTTGACCGTTCATACAACATCAAAGGTCTTAAATCTGCAAAGCAGGCATTGAAATATGCTGTCGACTGTTCTAACTCTCCGATGGAGAGTAAACTGGCAGCTTTGTTCTGTATACCGATGGGGATGGGAGGCTTTGGTCTGCCTGGTCCGTCAATGAATCCGGTTATAAATCTCCCAACAAATGCAGCGTCATTCCTCGGCCGTGATAACTGCCGCGCAGACATGGTATGGGATATCCCGAAGGTTATAGTGGAATACGACAGCAACCTGACACATTTAGATAAAGATCAACACGCATATGATAAAAGAAAAAGTACGGCTCTCGCTTTATCCGGCTATACAGTTATTACCGTGACTTATGCTGA
>JAZOAJ010000352.1:0-12038 GCA_045595385.1 Lachnospiraceae bacterium
GGCTCACTTCTTGCGCAGAGAACTCGTCTGAAAGCGGCAGAGATGCTCGACAGATATCTCGATGATGAACAGGATCCTGACAGTGCCATGATATATATAGATTTGCACAGACAGGCGGGCAATTTTGAGGAAGCTGAGGAAACTCTGGAATGGCTCGTTGATTATATTGAGGAAGGGTCTCTTCTGGCAGACATAGCAGACTTTGAAAAAGAGCTGATTGCAGGAGGAGATGCTGCGCCTCATCTTGTGAGTGAGGTGAGGTAATGCATAAACCTTGGAGCAGGATTCAGGCCCAGCATCGTGCCAAACAATTCAGCGGTTATTCACAGGATCAGCTCCTGGATCAATTCAGGTCGGAAAACTGGAAGAACTACAGTGATAAGGAAAAGCAGGGAATCCTCCAGGAATTTGAGAACAGGAACGCTGCCGCACAGGGAAGGGAACCTTCAGAGGTCTATATTCTTGGGGAAAACGGGCCTTTGGGAAGTTATAATGCCGAAAAAAACAGAATCGGTATCGCTTTGGATGCATCATCGTACGAAGCCCTTGATTCTATTGTCCATGAAGGCAATCATGCATATCAGGAACACTGTATTAAAAATGGATTGTATGATAATGATCCGACAGGAAAAATGATAGAGGTCGAGTCAGCACGCGATGACAAGGGGAACATGTATAATTACAGAGATTCCTTTCCTGAATACAATATGCAGGTGAATGAACTCGATAGTAACAACAAGGCTGCGGAGTTTATGCTGTCACAGGCAGACAGATATGGGGACGATCCGGAATATGAGAAATATCTTGCAGATAGACAGTACCATTTCAGCAGAGTCAATGAAGATCTGGATCAGAAAAAGGAGCTGCGTGACGATATGCAGAGTGATCAGATTGATGCGGCGCTGGAACATGGAGACATCTCTCAGGCGGAGCATGATCAGCTCAGTGAGCGTATAAATAACGACAATTATATGGATCGGGAGGAGATCCGGAGCCATGAGCTTCAGGATCAGATAGAAGAGACCCGGCAGGAGCTGGAAAACCGGGAGCAGACTCAGGAAGAAAATACAGCTGAAGAACGTCCGGAAGAACTATTGGGGATATCAACCGCTCAACCTGCAGCTGAGGCGCCTTCTGAAGAGCAGCAGGAAAGTCGGGAGGACTTGCTTGGCTATGGAAATGGCGGACAGGAGCATTACCGCAGAGGTTACGACCCTGAGAGAAGCCCTGAAACACTTGATCAGAGTAACAGTGAATCATTAGGGGAACTGGCTCCTTCAAATCAGAACAATTATGCACAGTGGGCGGATCTTGATGAATCTTCGGGTCAGTCACAGTGGGATTCGTTGAAAGACGGACCTTCCGCAGACTATAATGAAAACAGCAACAAGGAACAGGCATCTGATCTGACAGGCGAAGCACCGGTCAGAGATCAGAATGATTATTCCGCGGGCTATTCCGAAGATAATTCTGAAGATAATTCAAACACATATAGTTTTTAGATATACCGGAGGTGAAGGATAAGTGGGCGCATATGGAGGCGTAAATATTGAGGAGCCGATTTTTGGTGACAGGCTTTGTGATGTATGCACATACAGGGACAGATCGCCGATATATATGATGCCGGGGATGAACAAACGGGGTGAGCCCATTGCGATTCCTGTTGGCAACAATATCCTGTCAAGGCATATGTTGTTTTTGGGCGGGATCGGAACAGGCAAGACCAATGCCATGAACCTCTTCATCCGAAATACCAGAAGAACCATGAGCAGGGACGATGTAATGGTCATTTTTGATACCAAGGGTGACTATTACAGGGAGTTTTACCAGCCGGGAGACATTGTCATATGCAATGACGACAGAGCGACCGGCGGAGTTCAGGCTGACTACTGGAATCTGTTCAACGAGGTAACGGCTGACGGAAGGATAGAGGAAAATGTACTGGAGATAGCAAACGTGCTGTTTTCCGAAAAGATAAACCAGTCCAGCCAACCGTTCTTTCCAAGCGCCGCGAAGGATCTCTTCTATGCTCTGATGATGCATCTGATCCGTACTGATTCTCTGGCCAACCGCCGGAATAACAAGTCTCTCAGGGCATATATGGATATGATGACCCCGGAGCTCATGATACAGGTGCTCGACCAGCATGACGACATGCGGGCGATGCAGTCATACATCTTCGACCCGAAATCGGGCCAGTCTCTTGGTGTGATGGCTGAGCTCCAGCAGCTTGTCAGGGAGATCTTCGTAGGTAATTTTAAGAAAAACGGATCCCTGTCAATGCGTGATATCGTACGAGGCAAGGGCGGCAGGGTTGTTTTCGTTGAATATGATCTCAGTATAGGATCCATCCTGACGCCTATTTACAGACTGCTCATTGATCTGGCTATCAAGGAGACTCTTTCAAGGAAAGAGAACAGCGGAAATGTATACTTCTTTATTGATGAGTTCAGACTTCTGCCGCAGCTCGATCATATAGATGATGGTGTCAACTTCGGAAGGAGTCTGGGCGCTAAATTCTTTGTCGGAATACAGAACATCAATCAGGTGATTGCGGCATACGGAGAGGACGTAGGACGCAGCTTGCTGTCGGGATTCGGCACCACATACGCGTTCCGCATCAACGATGGGGTGTCGAGGGACTTCATAAAGAATCTTTCCGGAAAGAATATAAAGAAGCAGACTTTTACTTCGTCAGTGCAGACGCAGGGGATATCCGAGCAGCTCAGAGAAGCTTATGTCATAGAGGATTCAGATATCAACAATCTAAGAATAGGCGAGTGTATAGTAAGCACAATAGAGGGAGAACCTTTCGTCTTCAGATTCAACGAGTACAGCTAGGAAAAAAGGAAAACAGGGAGGAAACAGTCGTGTTTTGCGAGTATTGCGGAAAAAAGATTGCAGACAATGAGAAGTTCTGTCCGTACTGTGGTATGCCTGTGGCAGAAGCATATAGCGGAGAGCCGGAGGGTCAGGCAAGAAGAGCACCTCAGGCAGCACCGTCAGCAGCCGCGGATGCAGTGTCATACACAGCGGCTCCTACCATGAGCACCCATACGTCATCTGATGCGTCAACGACGGTAGCTCCGGCAGCAGCCAACACTTTTGACGGGCTTGTACTGGCCGACGGAGAGGTTGTTGTAAAGCAATATCAGTGCGCCAATGTGAGCGGAGCCAAAGGATATATGACGGTCACGAACAAGAGACTCATGTTCAACGCGTACGGCGGGGCCAGCCGGCTAAGCCAGGAGGTTACGCTTTCATCCGTGTCCGGCATAAGCAGCTTTTATGGAGTCAATTTTGATTTTAAAAAGATTATAATTGCCGTAGTTCTTGGAATAATGGGGCTGATGATGATTTTTACATCAGGTGATGGATTAGGCTCATCAATTTCCATGATCATTGGAGTCATTCTGCTTGGTGCAGCGGCGCTGATCGCTTTTCTCGGAATCAAAAGAGCATTCATGATATCCATATATGCTAAGGATGTGAATCTCTCACCTATCGTGGTAGGTGAAGGACCGACGACTTTGTTTGGCAATAAGGCGCTTTACGCGCTCGAAGGCACCAGGACGGCAGAGACTGACAAGATGATCAATGAGCTGGGTGCTCTGGTACAGGATCTGCAAACGCTTGGCGACCATGCGATCGATAAATGGAAAAACGCCGTCGAATCAGGTGATCTGCCTAGGATATAAACAATAAGGAGTTTGTAATGGCTGAAAGATACAGAATTATATATAAGCTTCCGCCTTTCACGTATACTCCGGGAATCCCGGTACTGATCCAGGGAGGCAATCTGCTGAAAGATACCTTAAATGGTCAGAATGTGGTGCAGCTGAAGCTGTTCAGCGTTTACCACAGAGCCATAAGTGACATAACCGTGCAGATCAATGTCATGGATCGCCAAGGGACTGTTGTGGAGACAAGGACTCACAGCTATGAGGGGCTGCAGTTGTTCAGAGACAGGTCTGTCGGAGACACTGTAGTCATACCGCTCAATGATACGCGCGGATCCAAAATGGAGGTCTTTGTGACTAAGGTGACCGCCGCGGGAGGAGAAGTTATCACTACAACTGCTCCGGTCGCCGCTGAGCTCAAAGGCCAGAGGCCGCTTTCTGCTATCCTGGGACCTGATCCTGAGATGGAGAAGCAGTATAAGATCACTTTCGGACCGTCTGTCGGTGCTGCCGATGAGAGAGACGGGTTCTGGCATTGCTCGTGCGGAGCGATCAATCTGTCCGGAGAAAGCATCTGTCATGTATGCGGCTGCTCCAAAGAAGCAGTACTGAATCCTGATCTGGCTAAACTTAAAAAAGACAGAGATGTCCGTGTGGCAAAAGAACTTGCGCAGAAGGAAGCCAGGAGACAGCAAACACGCAAAGCCGGCATAATCGGAGGCGCTGCTTTTGCTGCAGGAGTGATAATCTTCCTGCTTGTTACTCAGATATTTTTACCTGAGAGTAACTACAGAAAGGCTAAGGCTGAATTGAAAGACGGCTTTCCGGAGGAAGCTTACATGATGTTTTGTAAGTACCCTGACTATAAGGACAGTGCAGAGCTGGCAAAAGAAGCTTCGACTGAGTACTGGACAGGTCAGTATAAGGGGATCCTTGGCGGCAGTATCTATGCGAGCATCCAGGACGATTACGATGTGAGCATTATAAAATCCTCTGATACGAAGTTTGCTCTGGCATATATTGATTACGATGAAATACCTGAGCTGGTAATAAAGATATATGATGATATATATATCTACTCCATACATGATACGGGGACGTACCTGTATGGACCTGACCTCAGCATGTCTATGCAGGATGGTGATGACGCGGAGACCGGATACTTCCTGCACGGGGACTACTGCAGATACAGCTATTTTGAGAATGGCAGGGAGACGTATTCACAGTGGCTGCCGTATCCTGAAAGTAGTAATTCACGCAGTTTTACGAAGGAGACCTGGTACGACGATTATGTGTCCTACTCAGTATCTGATCCTGAATCGGGAGAGCTTATGAACGTATCCGAGGATGAATTCAGGGATTATCTTGAAAGTTGTCTGGGAGACAGTGAGTACAAGGCTTTCGCGTTCAATGCCAACAGCAAAGGAAGCAGAGACAAACTGATAGTAAAGAAAGAAGGAGTATAAGATGGCGATTTATTGCAGTCATTGCGGCAAAGAACTCAGAGAAGGAGCTCTGTTCTGCAGATTCTGCGGAGCATCGGTCAGTGAACCTGCACCGGGACCAGAGATATTTGACGAGCCGTCCGCAGATCCGGAAGATGCGCTTCCAACATTTGATGAGCCGCTTCCGACTTCTAAAGATGACGTTTCCTATACGACTCCGGTTTCTTCGCCTGTAAAATCAGCCAATGAAAAAAAGCCTTTCCCGGCAAAGGTGGTGATCATTATTGCAGCTCTGACAGCTTTGATTGCGGTTGCTGCGGCTATATTTTATTTCAGCGGAGGCGGGGACGATACTGTACCGGAAAAGACGGATAACAAAGAGACTGAGCAAGCCGAAGAGCCTGAACAGGAGGAGGAGAGCACTGAAGCTGCAGATGCCACAATAGAAACATCCGATATAAGCGTACTGGACAGAGATATCAACTTCAGCCAGGTACCTGACCTTGACAGCGCGCCTGTCGATGTACTCCTTAAGGTCAAAAACTCCGGAGATTCTCCGCTTAAGGCTGTTGACTATAAGATTGTTTATGAAGGCGATGCTTTTACCAACCGCGATGGCAACGAGGGCAAATTCTACGCTTACGGTTACGTAAAACCAGGCGAAACAGGATACCTTTACGGACAGATATCAGTCCCTGAGGGGACTCCGCGCAAGCAGGGGAATATCAGTATTCTTACTGCGTATGCGGGAAAGGATCTTGGCGACTATCAGATGCCAAGCGGTAAAGTAGTACAGTTTAATCCGGATCCGGATACTTATGATGTAAGCATAAGAAACCCTAACGGCGATGATGTCCATAGGGGGAGGTCCATAGTTATTGCAGTTATACGTGACAGCGAAAAACTGGCCGGGGCATGGGGCTGCGGTGCTGTCAATGAAACCATCCCTGCCGGTGAGGAGGTCGTTCTGAAAGATGCGATCTATGACCCAGGTTTCACATATAAGATAACTGATAAGGAGTATACTGCTTTCGTTATAGATAAGGACATCCTCGGTATACAGTAATATGCAAAAGCGTAGCAGAATAGTGATACTTATAATAGTTTTATGTGTATTCCTGTCAGCAGAGCTCTATTTCCTTTTCTTTACAGACCGGGGACAGAGTAACATCGGAAAAAAAGAGAGCTTACAAACAGAAGCAGAAGAGAGGATACAAGGCAAAAGAGGAAGTGCCGGAATGCGTGAAGATCATTTTCAAGAAGATAAGGCTGTTTCCTATGTCCCTGATATAAAACGCAGCTCATCTTCAACAAAATGGGAATCCGATATATCAAAAATAGAGGCTCGCTACGGAGAAGACATTCCTGAAGGCAAGGTAATTTTTTATGGTAGTTCCAGCATCGTTAAGTGGAAAACTCTTGCAGAAGACATGAGTGAGCTTGAAGTGCTAAATCATGGATTCGGAGGGTCAAAAACATCGGACTGCCTTTATTATTCGGATCGGTTAATAATTGCGTTCAAGCCGGAGGCTGTGGTTTATTATGCTGGCACAAATGATATAGGAAAGGGCAGAGCTGTTGAGGATGCATACACTGATACTATTGATTTTATAGCATATGTACATCATGAGCTCCCGGGTACTCAAATCTACTATATATCACAGACACAACAGCCCGACAGAACAAGCAAATGGTCGCAGATGCAGGAGTTAAATGAGAAAGTTCGTGATTACTCGATGGGGGATCGTCGCGTCACGTATATAGATACAACAAAGGTATTGAACAGGGAGGATGGATCGTGCAGAACCGAACTCTTCCTGGACGATGGTCTGCACTTTAACAGTCAGGGATACGAGGAATGGGCATCAATAATTAGATCTGTCCTCTATTCCGATTCTTCAGCAAAAAAACAACCGGAGGTTGAATAAATAATGTCTTTCACAAGTATGCTGTTTGTCTTCATGTTTCTTCCTGCGGCATTGCTTCTTTATTTAATGCTTGGCAGATGGATGAAGGACTATTTGCTTCTTGCACTCAGTATTCTTTTTTATGCAGCAGGCTCATATAAATACGCAGCCTTTTTTGCTGTCATAATAATAGTGATAGTTGCTTTGGGCCGTTTAATGGGCAGCGGTGCACAAAAAAGCGACTTTGCGCGGAAAACAATGCTGGTGGCCGGAATAGTCATCTGCGTCTCTCTGCTCATTTATTACAAATACACAGACTTTGGAATAAGCATATATAATGGTATTTTGGGGAAAAATGTGCCCGGTATTGGCCTTGCCTTACCGCTGGGAATATCGTTTTTTACATTTAAAGCCATCTCTTATCTTGCTGATGTATATACCGGAAAAGCGCAGCTAAATAAAAATCCTATCCATGATGCACTATACTTGTCTTTTTTTGCTCAGGTAACATCAGGGCCTCTTTCGCGTTATAACGACATGCTTTATCCGTCTGAGCTCGAAGGAGAAAAAGGATCAGATGTCACGCTCTTTTCTGATGGCGTTTACAGATTTATGTTGGGGTTTAGTAAAAAAATACTGCTTGCCAACGTGCTGGCTAATATTACAAGCGAGGTATTTTCTGCATCCACGGCTGATTTTTCTACTGCTTATGCGTGGCTCGGATCCATTTGCTATTCGCTCGAACTCTTCTATGATTTTTCAGGGTATTCGGATATGGCCATAGGAATGTCGGAGATGTTTGGTTATAAATGCATGGAGAACTTCAACTACCCATATTTGACGGAGTCTGTGGCAGGGTTCTGGAGGAGGTGGCATATATCCCTAAGTCAGTGGTTCAGGGATTATATATATATCCCTATGGGAGGCTCTCGAAATACAAACCCTTACAAGGTCTATCTGAACCTTCTCGTTGTATGGCTTCTTACGGGTATATGGCATGGAGCTGACTGGACCTTCATTGCCTGGGGATTGGGATACTTCGTGATGATTTCATTCGAACGGCTGACCGGCCTTCCTAAGAGGATAAAAACCAAGGCAGGCAAAACTGTTTACAGGATATTCACCTTGTTCTTTGTAAACTGCGAGTGGATTCTTTTCCGTTCAGAGAATATAAGTGCAGGACTTGCATTCATAAGAAGTTTGATAATGTGCGAAAATAATCCGGCAGCAGATGCAAGGGCGCTTTTCCTCATTAAGGATTACAGCTTTTTCATTGTTGCAGGGCTTTTGTTCTGCATGCCTGTGATTCCTCTCATCGAAAAAAGGCTGGAATCTAACCATATGCTAAAAAGTGCATTTGATACTGTAAAGATCGTTGCTGTGGCAATGCTCTTTATATGGTCTGTGTCATTCATTGTAGCCGGGCAAAACAATCCTTTTGCCTATGCAAATTTTTAGGAGGTGCCGGGAATGATAAAACGAAATAATGCATACATCATCCTCGCCCTGGCTTTTGTTATCCTGATAGGTACAGGCTTTTGCAAAGGCGTACTGAATGAAAAAGTAAAGCTGACAGAGAAAATAAATGGAGAAGGTATCGGAATCAGAGATGTACTCGACAAAGAAGCTCTCGAGAAAGCCTTTGCCTACGGTCCTTTTGATAAGAGTACGCTTATCAACATTAGCGGGTACGGCGCTAAGGCAACACATATGAAGAGTTACTTTAGTGGCGATGGAATTTACATATCTGATAATGGCTATATCGTTCATTTGTATCCGAAGACGTCCACGGACTACGAGTTCGAACAAATCGTGTCATTCAAAAAATTCTGTGACAAAAACAATATAAAACTGCTATATGTGAACGAGCCTACCAAATACCTGAATGATGAGCCTGTTTCTGAAGAATTCGGGGTTGAGACATTTTCAAATCGTAATGCAGATAAGCTTATGAAAAGACTGCGTGAAGCGGGCGTAGCGGTGGTAGATCTTCGTGATGACTTAATAGCTGAAGGGATCGATTCTTACGATATTTTCTATCGCACCGACCACCACTGGACCACACGAGGTACATTATGGGCAATGCCGAAAATCATGAAGGGTTTGAATGAATATTGTGGCTATGATATCGACCTCTCGATATATGATGAAGAAAAATACGATATGCAGGATATAAATAATTGCTGGCTGGGTGAGCAGGGGCGTAAAGTTGGCGCGTCTTATGTGGGACTTGATGATTTTACAATAATAGCTCCGGCATTTCCTACGTCCTATGTATTTAAGTCAAAGGACGGAAGCACCGAAGGTACATTTGAAGGTTTTATTAACAGAAAAAGGTTTAATCCAGAAAACGATATTTATGAAAGCGGCAGCTGGCATTATGGGTATAAAACGCGGCATGCTGTTAATAACGACGTGGATAAAGGGAAGGTGCTGGTGCTGGGAGACTCATTCGGGAAGACTGCAGAGCCTTTCATGTCACTCGCTTTTCATGAAACCAATATACTTGTCAGAAGAACCAAAGATGAGGATTTCGATGTTCGGAAATATGTCCTGGAACATGGCTATGACACGGTTATAATTCAGTATGGCCAGCTTATGATAGGTGCTCACGACCAGCCGGATTCAGCGAACTTTCTTATGTATAAACTTGACTGATCCGTTGCAATAATTATTCGATAAAAAGCTTCACATTTTCTCCGACCTTTTCAGTTCAGACTATGGATCTGGCTTGAGAGGGTCGGCTTTTTTATTTGACTTGTTTTATAGTCGATATGATGCTGATGCAGTTAAATCTGAATAATTATAAAGAATATACAACGTTTCATATGATATAATTAACCATCTATGAGCATAAAGAAACTGCTGACTGAAACAAACAATATCACGAGGAGCTCATACATCTGGAACACAATAAATGCATGTGTTTCAGCGATGGTCTCTCCGGTCATAACCATAGTACTGACGAGGGTGAACGGGCTCGAAGACGCGGGCATCTACTCCATCGCCTTTGCTGTGGCGAACCTGCTTCTTTATCTGGGGCAGTACGGTTTCAGAAGATTCCAGTCTTCTGACGTTACGGAGAGGTACAGCTTCCCCGAGTATTATGGAATAAGGATCATAACCTGCGCATCTATGATGATCGCAGCTTTGGTGTACTGTGTTTACGGCAGCCTCGTCAAAGGCTACTCCGCGGAGAAGTTCGCGGTCATCATGCTCGTCTGTGTAGTGAAGCTGGTGCAGGCTTTTTCGGATGTCATTCACGGAAGGATGCAGCAGCTGGGCAGGCTCGACGTGGCCACAAAGGCGTCTTGTTTCAGGTATGTGTGCGAGATCGTTTCATTCTGCGCATGCGTATTCATAACAAAGAACCTGCTGCTCTCCGCAACGGTGTGCGCCATCGTTTCGGTGGTGGTGTTCATCATAACATCGTACAACGTAGGAAAGGACTATTGCGATTATAGGCCGTCGTTTGATACAGGGGCCATGAAGAGACTGATGATCGAGGGCTTCCCTCTGTTCCTCAGCCTCTTCCTCAACATGTATATAAGCAACGCGCCTAAATACGCGATCGATTCTTACCTCAGCGAGGAGATCCAGGCTCTTTACGGACTGGTCTTCATGCCTGCATATGTCATAAGCCTGGTAGCTCACTTCATATTCAACCCTATACTCAAGAGCTACGCCGAGGTGTGGAACGAGGGCAGGATCAAAAGATTCAGATTCCTCGTACTGAGACAGTGTGCCGTGATCACCGGACTGACCGTCCTGGCGATCCTGGTTGCCGCCACGATAGCGGTACCTATCCTCTCATGGATATACAGCGTAGATATCTCGGGATACAAGAGGGAGCTGTATGTGGTAGTGATAGGCGGCGGAATGCTCGCGTTCTCGGTGTTCTTCAATACCGTGATCACCATAATACGCATGCACAAAACACTTCTCTATACATACGGAGCGACAGCGCTTGCGGCACTACTGCTTTCGAAATATTTCGTCGTTAACTACGGCATAATGGGCGCTGTAGCGATGTACGCAGTGCTGATGACAGGTCTGTCAGCAGTTCTAGCAGTCATAACGTTCATGAGAATAAGCAAAGAAATGGCCGGCGCGGCTGATGCCGGTGCACAGGCACAGGAAAGGAATAACTAAATGAAAGTACTGGTAACCGGAGCAGCCGGATTCATCGGCAGCAATTTTGTTTTTCACATGCTGGAAGCGCATCCCGACTATGAGATAGTCGGACTTGACGCGCTCACATACGCCGGCAACCTTGAGACGCTGGCGCCTGTGATCGATGAGTCGAATTTCAGATTCGTGAAGGCTGACATCACGGATGCAGATACAATAAACAAACTTTTCGAGGAGGAGCAGTTCGACGTGGTCGTAAACTTCGCGGCTGAGTCGCACGTTGACAGATCGATCGAGGATCCGGGACTCTTCCTGCGCACAAACATCCTCGGCACACAGGTGCTCATGGATGCTTCGCTCAAATACGGCGTTAAGAGGTTCCATCAGGTAGGAACTGACGAAGTGTACGGGGACCTGCCTCTCGACAGGCCTGACCTCTTCTTCGTCGAGACCATGCCGCTCACTGCTTCGAGTCCTTACTCGGCATCGAAGGCTTCGGCAGATCTTCTGGTGATGGCTTACCACCGCACATATGGCCTGCCTGTAACAATCAGCAGATGCAGCAACAACTACGGGCCTTATCAGTTCCCGGAGAAGCTCATCCCTCTGATGATCGCGAACGCAATGGCTGACAAGCCTCTGCCTGTATACGGCGAGGGCCTCAACGTGCGCGACTGGCTCTACGTTGAGGATCACTGCAGGGCTATCGACCTCATTCTGCATAACGGAAGAGTAGGCGAGGTGTACAACATCGGCGGCCACAACGAGAAGGCCAACATCGATGTGGTAAAGATCATTCTCGCGCAGCTCGGAAAGCCTGAGAGCCTCATCACTTTCGTGACAGACAGAAAGGGCCACGACCAGCGCTACGCGAT
>JAZOAJ010000353.1:0-14753 GCA_045595385.1 Lachnospiraceae bacterium
CATACCTTCCTGCCGCGGTAACCCAGCATCCGTCGTTGAAGCATGCAACATGCATGTTTGAAGCGACCTTTCCGGGTTCGACATCCGGGGCAAAAATATCGCGTCCTGAAAACAGTCTGGAATCATACTCTATTCCGTACAGGTTCATCAACGTAGGAACTATGTCGCATGAATAGCATGGTGTATCGATGATCTTTGTGTCATCTTCAATACAGCCGCTCCAAAGGATCAAAGTATTATGATGTCTCTCGGTATGGATCTCTTCATCACCGATCCCTGCCGCAAGCGCATAGTAGTCCTCATCCTGATTTTCGGTAAGGTAATAAGGATAATGGTCGGCGCCCATAACTATCACGGTGTCATCGAGTATTCCCGCCTTCTCCAGTTCCTCCAGAAGATATTCCATGGCGTATTCAAGCTCCATGTTGGCAGCTATATACGCATCAGCCATCTCGTATCCGGTTCCGTCTCCGATAGCATCCCTGTTCTTGACGGCCATGTGGTTCTCAAGGAAATCGTATCCGCCATGTCCTGAAATCGTCATGTAATATGCGTGGAACGGCACACCGTCTTCCACATAGCCTTTGATCTGATCACCAATGGTATTCTCCATCATCTCCAGATCTGAAGGCGGCCAGATATCGGTTACTTCCAGTCCGTTTCCGTCACCCTTGTAATCATAGTACCCCATGTTGGGATGTGTTTCATCACGGTAATAATAATCAAAGATCCCGTTATGCCATGCCGTAACATTATATCCCATGTCACCGAAAACGGTCCCTAATGCAAAAGGCATGTAATTATATTCTGAAGCAAGAAACGCAGGCATGTTGTCTACCCACATGGGTATTAGACCGCTCATGTTGGCAAATTCGCCGCCAGTCGTGCTCTGATCAAAGTCAGGCTGATAATAGTTTTCAAATACAAATCCAGTATGTGACAGTCTCCATAATGCAGGAGTCCTTTCTTTATCAACACATAGCGGGCTGAACGCCTCGGCAGTAAGGAAGATAAGGTTCTTGCCCTTAAACATGCCTGTATACTCATTCTGGGAAGTGGGCTCCTGATTTGCGAAATATGTATCCATCAGCTCATAGATCTCGCTCGTATCATTTGCGATAAGAGTGTCAAAATCTATGTCCATGACATTCTTGGGATAATTACGTTTGACAGCGGCAGTTGTCTCTTCCTGAATGGTTTCACCATCTTCAGTGGCCTCCCCCTCCGGTGTGGTCTCTGCAGTAGCCTTAAGCGAATCCAGATTTATCTTCTGCTTCGGAGTCCCGAAAATGCCATATTCGGCCTCAAGCCTTACTGTATTTAGGATGCCGAACCTCGGCACGGAATTTGTCGCTGTAAAACCGTATGTGTAATACTCCCTGTCAGGTCCTACCCAGCACAGGATGAGCGCTGCCAGGGTAAGTGCCGCGCACAGCAAGATGTGCCTTAGCAGATATACCCTCTTTCTGCGCTTATTTCTTTTCGTCTTTTTTGTAAATTCCTCAGGTATCAGATCTTTTCTGAAAACCGCAAGCAGCACACCCGGCCCGAATGTGAACGGTAAGAGCCATATATGCCCTATGGCCAGGCCGATTATATCCCTCATGAAGCTGCCCACGGCATTTCCTGCCATCTTGAACATGTAAGCTATCTGAAAATAGGTTCCGAACTTTGTCCTGCTGCAGGCCTGGATCATGCATAGCAGCGCCGTGGCAAAGAACACAAAGATCATGATGCCCCTTGCGACTCCCTTTTTAGGTATCAGGAAACTGATAAGGAACAGAATGGCTCCGAAAGCAGCCCCGGCAAATATGTCCCTGAAAAGTCCAAGCCCGAAAAATGCAGTATGGGAATCCGCGATCCTGACGAATACTTCCATGATAATAAAAGACAGCATAAAAAAGCCAAGCCTGATCTTCAGGTCAAAAGGCCTTTTTATGTTGCTGAAAAATTCCCGTATCTTTCCGGCTGCCTTCTTAATAAAATTCAGCTTTGCCTCACCGCCGGCAATGTCATCTGCCGGAGCATCGTCCGTTTTAACGGGAATTTCATCGGGATCGGTTATCTTGAGTATTTCTTTGCCCAATTATTCTTATTCCTTTTTGTTGTCCCAAAAGATAAATAAGGGGTGCCCAAACGGACACCCCCATTTTGATCAATTATACTGATCACGATCAGTCAGCATCTTTTTCAACGATGGTACGCTTGTTGTAGGAACCGCAGTTCTTGCATACTCTGTGGGGCATAACGAGCTCTCCACATGTTGAACATACAGCAAGATTAGGAGCTGTCATCTTCCAGTTAGCTCTGCGTTTGTCACGTCTTGCTTTAGATACTTTATTCTTAGGGCATATCGACATAGCTTACACCTCCTTGTACACATCATAAAGACTTCTCAAAAGTCGTACTGTATGATTTTACTCTTACAGTCTTTTTTTGTCAATAAGAATCTTTACATTATTTTACAAGAGCAAGTGTTTCGCGTGCGATCATGAGCTCTTCGTTTGTAGCTACCTTAAGTACTGCAACCTTTGAATCAGGAGCTGAGATGATGACTTCATCCTCACGGCTCTTGTTAGCTTCTTCATCGATCTTGACTCCGAGGTATCCGAGAGACTTGCAGACGTTAGCCCTGACTGAAGGGTCGTTCTCACCAACACCGGCTGTGAAGACGATCGCGTCAACACCGTTCATGACTGCTGCGTAAGCACCAACATAGGAAACTACTCTGTGAATGAATACATTGTATGCAGCTGCAGCTTCCTCGTTGCCTGCTTCCATTGCCTGGTCGATGTCACGGAAGTCTGATGAAAGTTCTGAAAGTCCGAGCATGCCTGACTTCTTGTTGAGGACGTTCATAATGCCTTCAAGATCCAGGTTCTCTTTCTTTGCGATGTACTCCATTGCGCCGGGGTCGATCTCACCTGAACGTGTTCCCATTACAAGGCCCATGAGAGGTGTAAGACCCATTGATGTCTCGACAGACTTGCCGCAGTCTACAGCACAGATCGAAGCGCCGTTTCCAAGGTGGCATACGATGGTCTTGATAGAGTTGTAGTCTTTTCCGAGGATCTCTGCGACTCTCTTGGAAACATATGAATGTGATGTTCCGTGGAAGCCGTATTTACGTACGCCGTAATCCCTGTAATACCTGTAAGGAACAGCATAAAGGAATGCTTCCGCCGGCATGGTCTGATGGAAAGCTGTATCAAATACCGCTACCTGGGGAACGCCGGGCATGAGCTGCTGGCATGCGTTGATACCGATGATGTTTGCAGGATTGTGAAGAGGTGCAAGATCGTTGCACTCCTCTACAGCCTTGATGACTTCATCTGTGATGACTACTGAGGAAGCAAATTTCTCTCCGCCGTGAACTACTCTGTGTCCTACAGCGCCGATCTCTGAAAGATCTGCGATAACGCCTGTAGCAGGGTCTGTAAGAGCAGCTATCACCAGCTCAACAGCCTTTGTATGATCCGGCATCGGGGTCTCTGTCTTGATCTTGTCACATCCTGCCTTCTGGTATGTGATGCAGCTTCCGTCAATGCCTATCCTCTCGCAAAGGCCCTTTGCGAGGACAGCCTCTGTATCAGAATCGATCAGCTGATACTTCAGTGATGAGCTTCCGCAGTTAATAACTAAAATTTTCATTGGTCCGTTTCTCCTATATGATTAATTATTATTGTTTTCAGTCTGCCATCTGAGCCTGTACAGCTGTAAGAGCCACAGTGCCCACGATATCGTCAGCGAAGCATCCTCTTGAAAGATCGTTGACCGGAAGAGCAAGTCCCTGAAGGATAGGACCGTAAGCTTCTGCCTTTGCAAGGCGCTGTACGAGCTTGTAGCCGATGTTTCCTGCCTCAAGGCAAGGGAATACGAGTGTGTTGGCATATCCTGCAACAGGGCTGCCCGGGGCCTTTGAAGCGCCGACTGAAGGAACGATCGCAGCGTCAAGCTGGAGTTCTCCGTCGAACATGTATTTCGGGAAGAGTTCCTTTGCCTTCTTTGTTGCGTTTGCCACCATGTCAACTCTGTCGTGCTTGGCTGATCCCATTGAGGAGAATGAAAGCAGGGCAACCTTTGCCTTTGCTCCTGTGAATGCCTCGAATGATTCAGCTGAAAGGCCTGCTACTTCAGCAAGCTTGTCTTCGTCAGTGTCAGGGCTTACTGCGCAGTCAGCAAACAGGAAGAGTCCGTTCTCGCCGTATTCGCAGTTGGGAACGTCCATGATGAAGAATCCTGAAACGCCTGAGATGCCCGGCTTGCACTTAAGGAGCTGGAGTGCCGGTCTGATGGTGTTGCCTGTTGAATGGCATGCACCTGATACAGCGCCGTCAGCATCACCGCACTTGCACATAAGGCATGCATAGTACATGTAATCCTTTTCCATCTGCTCTTTTGCACTTTCGGGTGTAACGCCCTTCTTTCCGCGCAGCTCGACGAACTTGTCTATATATTTCTGTTTATTGGGATCATTAAAAGGATCTACGATCGTAGCACCGGTCAGGTCATATCCTGCTCCGTTCGCAGCGATCTCTTCAGGAGTTCCGATGATGATAAGGTTTGCGATGCCGAGCTTAAGGATCTTCTCAGCAGCCTCATAAGTTCTCTTGTCCATTGACTCGGGGAGAACTATGGTCTTCTTATCAGCCTTTGCCTGTTCAAAAATCTTGTCAATAAATTTCATGATCATACCTCGTTTTTATATGGATTTTTATGCCTGCAAATGGATCAAAGCCGCTAAAAAGCGACATTCCACCAATAGTTAATTATAAGTATTTAAAAAATAGAAAACAAGCCACATTTCTCACAATTATGGCTGTATTTTTTGTCATCCGGCACTTCCTGTCAGCGTCTCCAGTTTCGCTAGCCTCTTAAGCGCTTCCTCAAGGATCTCCTTACCTCTGGCGAAGTGGAATCTTATAAAGTGGTTTACGTCTTCGTTAAAGAAACTCGATCCCGGGACTGCTGCCACTCCTATCTCCTTTATCATCCATTCGCAGAACTCCAGGTCGCTCCAGCCCTTAAACTGCGGAAGCGCCAGGAACTCACTGATGTCCACCATGACAAAATACGTTCCCTGCGGGACGTTATGCTTAAGTCCGATACGGTCCAGTCCTTCGATGAAGAAATCCCTCTTTTCGGTATAGACCTTCAGCAGCTCGCCGTAATACTCTTCCCCGAAGTTAAGGCCGGTAACAGCCGCCTCCTGAAGAGGAGCCGCAGCTCCCACGGTAAGAAAATCGTGCACCTTTCTGGCGCCTTCTATCACATCTTTCGGCCCTATCACATATCCGAGCCTCCAGCCCGTGATCGAATAGGTCTTGGAAAGTGAATTACATGTTATGGTATGCTCAAACATCCCGGGGAGCGAAGCCATGCATATATGCTCATAAGGCTTATACACGATGTGCTCATAGACCTCGTCGGTAACGATAAACGCATCATACTTTATTGCCAGTTCTCCTATCGCGGAGAGTTCCTCACGGGTAAATACCTTGCCGGTCGGGTTGGACGGGTTGCACAGTATCAGCGCCTTTGCCCCTTCGGCAAATCCTTTTTCTATAAGACTCAGGTCAAAGTCATATTCAGGGGGAACCAGCGGGATATAGATGGGTTTAGCTCCCGACAGGATGGCATCCGCCCCGTAATTTTCATAAAACGGTGAAAATACCATTACCCTGTCACCCGGATTTACGATCGTCATCATGGCGCACATCATTGCCTCTGTACTGCCGCAGGTAACGACTATCTCCGTATCCGGATCGATCTCGCGGCCCATGCTCTTTCTGACCTTTTTAGCGAGCGCCTCCCTGAAATTCTGCGCGCCGAACGTCACTGCGTACTGATGAGGACCTTTCTGCGCAGTCTTCTCAAGTGCGTCCAGTATTTCCTTGGGAGGATCGAAATCAGGAAATCCCTGGGACAGGTTGATCGCTCCGTATTTATTGCTGATGCGAGTCATCCTCCTGATGACGGAATCCGTAAATGTTCCTACTCTGTCACTTAATCCCGGCATGGATCATTGTCTCCTTATCAAAAAAATATTCAGGGCATGCCGGTATGCGGCAGGCCCTGAATCCATATTCATCAAACGGCTCAGATTATCGTTATCTGTTCTTCAAAAGGTGTCTTCAGGTCGACATCGAACTTGTTCATGCAGATCATCCTGTACAGCATGTCTGCTTTAAGAGTCTGCATGATCATGTCGGGTTCTCCATCTTTTTCCGGTTTATAATCAGCCAGCTTCGTTATCAGGTTGATCCGGCCGTTCTTCTTGATCTCGGTAAGAAGGCATTCCGCGCTCTTCTTAAATCCGAGCACCCTGACATTCTTAAGGCTCTCAATGTTGTACATCCTGTCCATGTCGCTGGTCTTGATGTCGAGAGTTATGTGCATGAGCGCCCTTCCGACGGTAGCCAGGCTGATGCTCTTTGTGTTAATGAGCTCCCTGTACTGGTTGAAGGATCTGAAGCTGTTCCTGTTATTGAACAGGCGGTTCGCAAGATCCTCGCTGACGCCGAAATAATCTGTGAGCTCATTCGCTGACTTTGCCTCCAGGAGTTTTGCCCCGAGCATCACTGAGAAATCATCCCTGAATACCGGGAACGACTCCAGATACCTGTCCATCATTATGCTGAACACTTCATCCGGAACTGTCGATGAAAGTGATGTCATCTCGTATTTGTTGTAGATGGCGTTTCTGATCGATGTTGCCGATGAAAAGCCCTCCATTATGGTGCTGTCATTGTGGGCTGAGAGCATCCTTGCAATGGGTTCAGGTTCTATATTGCTGTTCAGTTTCATGAGTGCTTTCAGGTACTCGACAGCCAGGATGTTGTTGGATGTCTCCATTACCCTCCTGTAATCCACTCCAAGTGTTTTTTCGACAGCCTCAGAGACGGCAGCGGCATTTGACATGCCGTTCTTCATGCACTCTTTTACTGTCTGCTTAAAGTCTTCCGGCTCATCGAGCAGCAATGCGGCTATCTTCCTAAAATAGTCCAGGATGTTCTCACTGTCGGTCTCGGATACCTCTCCCTTGTCCTTCAGTATGCTGTCAAGGCTTTCCGTGCCGAAGCAGAGATTGTCTATGATCCCCAGCTTGTCCAGTATGGCTACACCGCCGAATGCGAAGTATTCGGCACTTGCGGTCGAGAAGCATGAAGGCAGTTCAAGAACGAGGTCTGCCCCGCATTTGAGCGCCATCTCGCATCTTGAATACTTATCGATGATGGTTGGCGCGCCTCTCTGAACATAGTTTCCGCTCATGACCACTACTATGAAGTCACTTCCGAGATCTTCCCTGGTCTTTTGGAGATGATATGCGTGGCCATTATGAAACGGATTGTATTCAGCAATTATACCGGTTACTTTCATAACGTCTCCTTATCAGTTCTTAAAACTGTGAATAGGTGCAGGGATCCTTCCTCCCCTGCTGACAAATCTGCTGCAGTCATATGTATTTACCGGCATTACCGGCGCATGACCGAGCAGTCCTCCAAACTCAACTGTGTCACCGACTGTCTTCCCGCATACAGGTATGATCCTGACAGCGGTGGTCTTCTGATTGACCATTCCTATCGCGGCTTCATCAGCTATGATACCTGATATTGTTGAAGCCTTTGTGTCTCCGGGCACTGCTATCATGTCAAGTCCTACGGAGCAGACGCATGTCATGGCTTCAAGTTTTTCAAGAGTGAGAGCTCCGTTACTGACGGCATCGATCATTCCCTGGTCCTCACTGACCGGTATAAACGCGCCGGAAAGGCCTCCCACATAGGATGACGCCATTACGCCGCCCTTTTTCACCTGATCGTTCAGGAGGGCAAGCGCTGCCGTTGTTCCCGGCGCTCCTGCCTTTTCAAGGCCCATCTCGCACAGGATGTCCGCCACGCTGTCGCCTACAGCAGGTGTAGGTGCGAGTGACAGGTCGACGATCCCGAACGGGATGCCGAGCATTTCCGAAGCTTTCCTTGCCACAAGCTGGCCGACACGCGTTACTTTGAATGCAGTCTTTTTAACCGTTTCGCACAGGACCTCGAAGTTCTCATCCCTGATCTTCTCAAGTGCAGCCTTGACCACACCGGGTCCTGAAACTCCCACATTGATTATCTTGTCTGCTTCAGTCACGCCGTGAAAAGCTCCTGCCATGAAGGGATTGTCATCAGGGGCGTTGCAGAATACCACAAGTTTGGCACATCCGAGCGAATCCCTGTCCGCGGTCTCTTCTGCAGTCTTCTTGATTATCTTTCCCATCAGATAGATGGCGTCCATGTTAAGGCCTGTCCTGGTCGAGCCGAGATTGACTGACGAACATACTTTTTCGGTGACCTTCAGCGCTTCCGGGATAGACTCGATCAGCATCTCATCCGCAGGCGTCATGCCTTTTGAAACGAGTGCTGAATAGCCGCCGAGGAAGTTTACCCCGACTGTTTCCGCAGCCCTGTCGAGCGTTTTCGCAATGGATACAAAGTCTTCGGAGCTCCTGCATGCTGCAGCGCCGATAAGCGCTATCGGAGTTACCGAAATACGTTTGTTCACGATCGGTATCCCCAGCTCCCGCTCTATCCTTTCGCCGACAGGAACAAGGTCCCTTGCGGTCTCTGTTATCTTGCTGTATATCTTTTCATTTAATCTGTCCAGATCCGGATCGATGCAGTCCAGAAGCGAGATGCCCAGGGTTATCGTCCTGACATCCAGGTTGTCCCGCATGATCATCTGGTTAGTTTCACTGACTTCGTAGATATTGATCATAAGGCTCTCCGTTTACAATCTGTGCATCGCGTCAAAGATATCTTCCTTCTGCATCTTGATCTGCATGCCGAGGGTCTCACCGACCTTGTCAAGCCCGTCGCAGATCTCGCCGAAGTCCTTGTCAGATCCGGTGATGTCAGTGATCATCATCATGTTGAAGAATCCGCCTGTTATCGTCTGGGAAATGTCAAGGATGTTGACTTTGTTCTCTGCAAGGAATGTGCAGACTGCGGCTATGATGCCGACACGGTCTTTTCCCACAACGGTTATGATCGTCTTTTCCATTTTCTGTTCCTTTTCTATAGTTCAAATGCTTCCGACGGCCGGTCTCTCATTGCTATCCTTATGTCGAAGTCATCCGGCCTGTATTCGTTGTCTGCAAGGGCTATCTCTGTTTCCACCTCAAGCCTTGCAAGATCTATCGTATTGTTCTCTTTGCTCAGATGTCCGAGCATAATATATTTTATATCATCATGCAGTATTTGCGCAAGGAGCCTGCCGCTGCTTTCATTGGACAGATGTCCGTATTTTCCCAGTATCCTCCGCTTCAGCGGATAGGGATACGGCCCGACCTCGAGCATCCTCACGTCATGGTTTGCCTCAAGGAGTATGCCGTCAAGTCCGGTAAGATTCTCCGTCAGGTAATCGTTATACTCTCCCAGATCGGTTACGATGGCGAAACTCTTTCCCGAGCTTTCGATCCTATAGCACACAGGCTCGTTCGAGTCATGGAATATCGAAAGCGGCTTTATGTTCATGTCCCCCACGGTAAAAGGCACGTCAGCCTTTATAGGGACAAACAGGCTGCTGTCATAATCCCCGAGAGACCTTAACGACCGTATCCCGCTTATGGTACCCTGCGTTGCATATATGGGGATCCTGTATTTCCTGGCTATCACGCCTACCGCGGCAACATGGTCGATGTGCTCATGTGTCACGAGCACCGCTTCAATGTCCGAAAGGGAGAGTCCCTCTTCCTTCAGCCCTTCATTAATCCTCTTGCATGTGATCCCGCAGTCGATAAGGATGTTGTGCCCGCCGTCTCCGATGAGAGTGACGTTGCCCGAGCTTCCGCTGGCGATGTTCTTGACGATCATATGCTCTCAACTATCCTTTTTACAAAATCATAGGTGCGGTTAAAGCTTGGTATGTTCAGCTTTTCCTGGGGTGTATGCTCTCCCTCGCTGTCAGGTCCGATGGCGATGATGCCCTCAATGTTCGAGTTGGTCATGATGTATCCGCACTCAAGGCCGCCGTGTGTCGTATGTACGCCCGGCTTTCTGCCGTACATCTCCTCAAATATGCCCATTGCAGTCTTAAGGAAAGGTGAGTCATGATCTGCCGTCCAGGCGGGATAATCCTTGTCCTGGTCCTCGCAGACAGCACCGCAGATGCTGCACAGGCTCCTTACTTTTCCGGCCACCTCCGCTGACCTTTCAGCGATGGAGCTTCTGATCGACACATAGATGCCGTAGCCTTTTTCATCTTTTTCTATGACACCGAGGTTTGCGGATGTCTCAACTGTGTCAAGAGTCTGCTCGAAGTTTATGACTCCGTAAGGAAGGTTATGGAGCAGGAAGCAGATGGCTGTGCTCTCAGCAAGTCCGAGCGCGTCGCATTCAGGACATGACCTGACATTAATGAACAGATCGGGGTCTGTCTTCCTGAAAATGCGTCTGAATGCAGTCTGTACCTCAGTTACTACGCCCTCTACCTTTTCAGGCGCCATTTTTGTTACAAGCCTGCAGCAGGCGTTGTTAGAGATGGCGTTGTCCTTTCCCTTCGCACTGACATCTGAAATACGGATGTCACCTTTCAGTGAAAGCCTGTAGAGTACCTCGCCGAGGATCTTGATCGCGTTTCCTTTTTCACTGGTTATCTCAATGCCTGAATGGCCGCCTTTAAGGCCGCCCACGTTTATCTCGTAGCTGTATCCTTCCACAGCTTCCCTGTTGTCGGGAACGATCGCTTTCAGGAGCTTTCCGCCGCTGCATCCTATTGTAAATACGCCTTCGGGACCGCTGTCGATGTTGATCAGGTATCTGCCCTTAAGGCCGGTCAGATCGGCGTCCTTGACGCTCAGCATTCCGACTTCCTCGTCTGTGGTAAGCAGGAGTTCAAGGTGCGGATTTTGCAGTTCCTTATCCTTGAACAGAGCGAACCCTATGGCGGCCGCGACACCGTCATCCGCTCCGAGAGTAGTGCCTCTTGCCTTGTACCAGTCGTCCTCGATATAGAAATCAACGCCTTCGTTGTCCCAGTCATGCTCCAGTCCCGGGTCGCTCTCAGCAACCATGTCAAGATGGCCCTGGATAATAAGAGGAGTTCTGTTCTCATTTCCGGGTGCCGCCTCCCTGGTTATGATGACGTTTCCGTTCTTTTCATCATGTTCGCAGGCGAATCCGTTTTCCTTCGCCCAGTTGATGCAGTATTCAATTATCTTCTCATTGTGGAATGAATATCTCGGTATACCGCAGATCTTTTCAAATTCCTGCATTGCTGCTGTTTTTTCCATGTCCGTCCCCTTTAGCATAAACGCCGGGAATCATTCCCGGCGTAAATGTATTATTTTTTTGATGAATATCAGTTTTCAGCTGCCGGCTCCTGCCTTGTTGCTGCGTCAATGGCTGCCTGGTTCTGCTGGAATGTCTTGCGGTTCTTTGTGGTAACCTCAAGGCTTGACTCGAGAGACCTGAGCAGACTGTCGTATTTTACATTTAAGCCTTCAATGGAGGTATTAAGGATATTCTGAATGCTTGCGAGAGCATCATCAAGATACTGGTTTGTCGCAGTCTTGAGAGCATTTGACTCGGAAACAGTCTTTGACATGATCGCATCCGCTTCAGCATGGGCATCCTGAACAACGGAATTTGCCTCCTTGTAAGCCTGCTGCATGATCTCATGCTCAGAAACGAGCTGTACAGTCATTTCATTTGCCTTCTTGATCATTTCCTCTGCCTTGTCCTGGGCATCCTTAAGGATGGCATCCCTGTTGGCTATGATCCTCTGGTATTTCTTGATCTCGTCAGGGATATTGGCCTTCAGCTCCTCGATGTATTCTTCGAGCTCATTCTTGTTGACTATTATCTTTGAATTAGATAACGGCTGAAGTTTACAGTTGTCGATGAAATCTTCCATTTCTGCAATAGTCTGTTCAATCTTGCTCATTTCTCTTCTCCAGTTATTTAATATTATTGATTTTATCCTTCACAAGCCTGCCGATATGGTCCGGAACAAACTTGGAAATGTCTCCGTTATAACGCGCGGTCTCTCTCACGATGCTTGAGCTAAGGTAAGCATATTCGAGGGATGCAGTGATAAAAACAGTGTCAACATCAGGATATATGGCTCTGCTGGCCTGGGCGATCTGGAGTTCATATTCGAAATCCGTTACAGCTCTGAGACCGTGGATAAGAAAAGCGTTTTCCTGTTTTGCAAATTCAGCCTGGAGGCCTTCAAATGACATTACGCGCACGTTGGGGATATGCCCTACGACGCTCTTTATCATTTCTACTCTTTCTTCGGTTGTGAACATAGGTGATTTGCTGCTGTTGATAAGAACGCCGACGATAAGCTCGTCAACCAGGGCAGCAGATCTTTCTATCACATCTATATGGCCATATGTGATCGGGTCAAATGTACCCGGATAGATCGCTTTCTTCATTGGAACGTGTCCCTTTATCTGTCATCCCCGGACCTCAGCCTTAAAAAGTAATGGCGGTTGGTCTTATATTCTTTTACTCTGGTGATCTCGAATGCGCTGTTTTCTATGAAGTCCAGCCCGTTGTGCCTGTCCGCTTCTATGATCACGATGGATTCCTCATCGATGATCCCGGATGCAGCCAAAGCTTCCAGCGTTTCTTCTTCGAGATTCTGGAAGTAAGGAGGATCGATATAAACAATGTCAAAATGATATTTTCGAAGCCTGAGCTCATTAATGGCGCTAAGGGCATTTTTCTGAAGAACGACTGCGTCTTCGCCCAGTCTTGTGAATGCGAGATTCTCTCTCACGCAGGCTATGGCACGTGCGCTGTTGTCAACAAATGCACACTTTACCGCGCCTCTGCTCAGTGCCTCGATCCCTATTCCGCCGCTGCCGCAATACAGATCCAGAAAACTGCTTCCCGGAACATAAGGTGCCAGGATATTGAACAGAGTTTCCTTTATCTTGTCAATTGTCGGTCTTGTATCAAGCCCAGAGACTGTCTTTAAAGGCAATCTCCGGGCTTTACCTGCGATAACTCTCATTAATTATGCTTCAGCTGCGGGCTCCTCAGCGGGTTTTTCCTCTGCAGCAGGTGCCTCCTCGGCTGCGGGTGCTTCCTCTGCTGCGGGTGCTTCCTCAGCAGCAGGTGCTTCCTCTACTGCGGGTGCTTCCTCTGCTGCGGGTGCCTCTTCTTCAGGCAGCTCATCCGGAACGAGATCATCATCGAAGTCTTTTCTGCTGAGTGAGATCTTCTTCTCATCCTCTTTGAAATCAACTACCTTGATGTCGATCTCCTGTCCGATCGAAAGGACGTCTGAAGGCTTCTTTACACGCTTCTTTGAGATCTGTGATACATGAAGGAGAGCGTCGATACCGGGCTCAAGCTCGATGAATGCACCGAAGTCAGCCATTCTGGCAACCTTGCCTGTAACGATGGTGCCGGGTACATATTTCTCCTTGGCAAGCTTCCATGGATTCTGATCCGGGAACTTGCGGCTGAGAGCGATCTTGCCGTCTTCAATGTTCTTGATGAATACAGTAACTGTATCGCCGACACTGAGAACAGACTTCGGATCGTCGACTCTGCCCCATGACATCTCTGAGATGTGAAGGAGTCCGTCTACTCCGCCAAGGTCAATGAAAGCACCGAACTTGGTGATGGACTTTACAGTACCCTCAACGATGTTGTTGACTTCGAGTACTTCAAGAAGAGCCTTTGCGCGCTCAGCCTTGGCAGCCTGAACGAGTTTCTTTCTGTTTCCGATGACTCTTCTCTTGCGGGGATTGTATTCGGTAACTACGATGTCGATCTCCTGATCCATGTACTTAGACAGGTCTTTTTCAAAAATATCTGAAACGAGGCTTGCAGGAACAAAGATCTTAGCCCCCTCAAATCCTGTGATAAGTCCGCCGGAAGTAACTTTCTCAACCTTAACGGTGATGACTTCCTGGTTCTCAAATGCTTCTTCAACGCGCTTGTTGGCTTTCTCTTCGTTGATGCGCTTGAATGAGCACTGGATCTCGCTGTCCTGTATCCTTAATACCTTGACCTCAAGTGTGTCACCGACATTGACAACAGAGGGAAGATCGATATCAGGATCGCTGGAATACTCTTCTTTTGTAACTATACCATCATACTTGTGTCCGACATTTAATAGAATGCGTTCAGAGTTAACATCTAAGACGGTGCCATCTACAATCTCTCCTGTATGAATTGGTTTGGTCGATTCCTCGATCATTGCGTCAAATTCCTCTGACATAAAGTAATACCTCCTGGATTAAATGATTAGGGGTTGATGCCCCTGCGGTAATACCTACACATGTTCCTGATTGTAGATCTGTTCCTGTCAAATCCCGTACCGTCTGTATATGGTAAGTATCTTTACAATTCGATCTGCATATGTCTGCAAGCTTTTTTGTATTAGAACTCTGCGGGTCTCCGATGACTATCATCTTGTCGGCATGCATGGAAATTTCTGCAGCTTCACTTTGTCTGACAGCTGTAGCATTGCAAATCGTATTAATAATATCAGTATAATACCCTTTTTTATTTATAATTTCAACAAAATGTTTAAATCTTTGTGCATTAAACGTCGTCTGGGATACTATGCATAATTTTGCATTATTATTGCATGAGAACGTTTCCGCTTCTTCCTCGGTATTAATGACAGTCACAGGACCTGTGGCCCATCCGACTATGCCTTCAACTTCGGGGTGTGTGGCATCTCCGATTATCACCACGTGCCAGCCTTCCCCGCCCCTTTTCCTGACTATGTCATGTATCTTGCTG
>JAZOAJ010000354.1:0-2782 GCA_045595385.1 Lachnospiraceae bacterium
ACGGTCAACGGTCTCACATACTGCTTCATATTTTTCTTCGCTTTCTCCGAGCGGTATCTTTACATCACCGGTCTCTCCGACATACTCTTTCAGGATGAAGATATTGGAAAAACCGCTGTGCGCTGCAAACGCACGCTTCTGGCTGGCGCTGTCGAGAGCGAGTATGAGCACATTCGCGGCAAAATCCCCGTCCGAAAGGGCCACTGCCTGATGTTCACGGATATCGACTCCGTATTTCAGGCCGATCCCGGCTATCCTGCTGTTCACAGGTTCCGGGAACAGAACTACTGTCCCCCGGGACTGAGCTCTTATGTGCCCGGAATGCTCCTTCGCCTTCTTTCTGAAGAGCGCGGCTGCAAGAGGTCCAAGTCCTGTATTATCTTCATCAACAAAAATGATCCTCTCTATCATCTGCCCAGCACTTCTTCTATCATCTCAGCCGTGATGACTCCCTCGCGGAGTATCTTCGGCTCTTCCCCTGTAAGATCCAGCACAGTGGAGGATATTCCTATGCTGCACTCTCCGCCGTCTATCACCATGTCTATACGTCCGTCCAGGTCTTCCCGGACATCACCGGCAGTAACAGAACTCCTTTTCCCGGAAAGATTTGCGCTTGGCGCGGCCAGCGGTGACCCTGCATACGCGATCACCATCCGTGCGCATTCACTTTCAGGCATCCTGACTCCAACGGTATTTCCTCCGGCGGATACTTCATCGGGAACCGTTTCATTTTTTTCCATTATTAAGGTAAGCGCTCCGGGCCAGAATGCGACCATGAGTTTCAGAGCGTCATTGGATATGTCGTCAGCAACGCGGCCAACCTGCATGATATCACTGACAAGGATGCTTAAGGGCTTTTTTTCGTCCCGTCCCTTTGCCTCAAATATCTTCCTTACTGCATCCCTGTCCGTATATACTGCTCCAAGGCCATAGACCGTATCGGTCGGAAATGCGACTATGCCGCCCTGCCTGAGAATATCCCCGGCCTTAGCAAACGATGATTCACATTCAGGAAAATACTTTGTGTCCATACATAGAAAATTATAACATATGTGCCCGTAAAAAAAATTACATTATTCACCTTTTTTTGACAAAAGCAGTCCTCCTCTGTGCTAGAATATCCGTATGGCAGAATTCTTAAGAACTAATTCATATACCCTTATCGCATTGGCCGGACTGATAGTCTCGGTGGCTGTTTATCTGCGCCTTGGAAAGCTCAGGGATGTGTCATGGAAACAGCTCATGAGCACTTTCATATTTGCGCTTGCAGGCCTGCTCATAGGATCACACCTTCTTTTCTTCATAGTCGGCCTGCCCGACTGGTTAGCATATTATTCGGGAAATATCCATTCAGTACCGGATCTTCTCGTCGCCATCGGTTACGGGGCATCAGGCCTTGTTTTTTACGGCGGGCTCCTCGGGGCATATGCCGGTGTGCTCATATTCTGCAGGATCTACAAACTGTATACATATGCCGAGCTCAATCATTTCAGTGTTGTTGTCCCGCTCTTCCATGCTTTCGGACGGATCGGGTGCACAGTCAACGGATGCTGCTACGGGATCGAGTATCACGGTCCTCTGGCACTTCACTATACAGCTGCCCACATCAATCCGGGCATCAGCGACGACATCGCGGACTTCACCAGATTTCCGGTCCAACCGCTCGAAGCGCTGATTGAGATACTGATATTTGTTTTGCTTCTGCTCCTGTATCTCAAAAAAAGAGATAAATACTCTCTTACGAGTATCTATCTCCTTATTTACAGTGTTATCAGATTCTTTGACGAATTCTTAAGAGGCGATGCTGCCAGAAAGATCTGGGGACCGTTCTCCACTTCACAGTGGATCAGCATTGCCATATTCGTTTCAGTCATCATCTACCTGACCGTAAAGCAGGTCAAAAGCCCCGGAAAGCCTTTCTTCTCAAGGGCGTGAAAGCAGGTCTGAAAGGGCTGCAAATTCCTGAAGGGTAAGTACCTCTCCCCTAATGCTCTCACTCTTTTCCATTTCCTTTAAGGCTTTTTCAATGTCTTCCCTTGTCAGATCCAGCTCTGCGCTGTGCGAAAGGGCGTTTGCGAGAGTTTTTCTTCTCTGTCCGAACGCCGCTTTGATGATCCTGAACATCTGCTCCGGATCATCACACTTCACCGGACGTTCTTCCGGCTTATAAACATCAAGCCGTATGACTGCCGAATCGACATCAGGCCTCGGATAAAAACTGTTTTTTGAGACAGTCATCACCGTATGCGCTTTGCTGTAAAATGCGACTGCCAGGGAAAGCGCTCCGTATGCCTTGCTGCCGGGCCCTTCAGTCATGCGCTCTGCCACTTCCTTCTGTATCATCACAGTGATGCTTTCGATCGCGGATCCCCTTTCGAGGAGCTCCATTATGATCGGAGTAGTTATGTAATACGGCAGGTTTGCGACCACCTTGATCGGCCTGCCTTCATTTTCTTTTTCGATCAGGCCGTCCAGATCAACTTTCAGTATGTCATCATTGATCAGGATCAGTTTCTCATCTTTACCGACAGTACCTTCGAGTATCGGGATCAGCATTTTGTCGACTTCGACAGCGATGACTTTGCGGGCGCTGTCCAGAAGGTATCCGGTCAGCGCTCCCATGCCCGGGCCGATCTCCAGGACGCAGTCCTCGGGACCGATCCCCGCGGCATCTGCTATGGAGCTCAGGACATTTTCATCGATCAGGAAATTCTGTCCGAATTTTTTCTGTACCGGAAAATGGTGAGCTTTGATCAAGTCTATACATTGCTTTGGCGTTAGC
>JAZOAJ010000355.1:0-5879 GCA_045595385.1 Lachnospiraceae bacterium
TCCATTTACTGTACGCATCTGTTTCGATGCGCTACGCTTTTTTCTGAAATTGTTAAAGAAATTTCAGGGATGGTTTATACTGTTCAATTGCCAATGTGCGCTGCTGTCTGTTTTCGCGACAGCTTATTTATATTACTACCCTCGATCTTCATTGTCAACAACTTTTTTAATCTTTTTTTCAAGTTAAGTAATCGACCCGGAAAACCGCTCGGCGAGTTATAAATATATACCTTTTTTCAAGTGTTTTCAACCTCATTTTTTCCACATTTTTCAATAGTTTTTCCACCGCACCTACATGTTGTATGTGCAGGTGCGGCGGAACCACAATTCACTATTTTTTTATCTCCCGGTCCTTACTTTTTTATATATTATCAGCCCTCCGATGACTAATGCGGAAGCTGCTGCCAGGCAGATCCATATCAACGTCTTTGCCGTGTCCCCGGTTGCCGGATGGGAAGGTTTACGGAAGCTCACTGTCTGGGCTGCGTCATTTATGTCCGCATGTACTGCGACCTCCCCGGACGTGTTCTTAAGCGTCTCGAAAGCCACATAACTTTTCCCTTCCAGTGTTGCTGATCTGAATGTAAAAATGATCTCCGTTTCTCCGGCCGGTTTTTCAGGTATGAACTTTGCCTCAGCGGTTATCTGTTTTCCCTTTTCATCCAATGCGGGGCCATTGGTCTCCTTGTCCATCAGGATGCCGTTCAGCGTATATTCCTTTCCCGGTATCAGATTCCCGTACCTTACAGTGTCCTTCAGGCTGATATCGCGCTTTATGGCTTCCACTGTCTTCTCACCGCCGGTTCCGGTAAGTGTCGTGTTTATTTTAGGAAAAGAAACAGTCTGGCTCGGGCTTCCGGGGTCTTTGTGGACCGCGACCGTCTTGTCCAGTGTCAGATCATGCAGTTCCTCAAACGCGGTGACGGATCTGCCTGCAAGCTGTGATGCGTCAAATCGGAAGACAACATCCGCTGAGCCGTCCTGCGCTTCAGGACTGAATCTGGCAGACCCTTGTATCTCTCTGCCGCTTTCATCAGCAAGCGGTTCCCCGGTTTCTTTGTCAGTAAGAGAGCCTTTAAGCTCGTACTCATGGGTGATGTCCAGGTTCCTGTACTTTACAGTATCTGTCAGAGTTACTTTTTTCTCAGCTTTTGCCTCGCTGCCGCACTTTCCTTTCAGCGAGGTCTCAATGCCTGCGAAATATACTGTCTGGCTTTCATCGCCGGGATCCGCATGGGCAGCGACCTGTACCTCTCCATGAAACAGCCGCTCATACGCCACTGCTTTCACTCCTTCCAGACTTTTCCCTGCAAATGTAAAAGTGATCTCAGCTGTTCCGCTCCGCTCTTCAGGGACAAATTCACCGGTCCCTGAGACCACAGGGTTTTTCATGTCATCCGTCAAGGCTTCCCCCGTCTCCGCGTTGACCAGTTCACCTTTGATCAGATAAGTCTCTCCGGGTATCAGGTTTTCATATGAGACCATGTCAATAAGAGTTACTTCTTCATCAGCGTGCACGAAATGGGTCTCTTTGTTAAGGTCTGTCAATTCTGTATGGATATTGGGGTATGATACGGTCTGCCCGGCGTCTTCGATATCTGTGTGCGAAGCGAACAGAACGCCTTCGCTGTACAGATACTCAAAAGCCACAACATCAGTGCCGGCAAGTTCTCCCTGATCAACTTCAAAACGCAGTTCTACTGTCATGTCCGTTTCTGAGGCTGTAAATGTCAGGCTGCTCACACTGCCCTCTCCGCATGGGACCGGGCCGCCTTCGCTGTGCATGGTGCCATCAGAGTCTTCATAGGGCTCCCTGTATACGAGCATGCCTTCAAGTGTATAGACCGTCCCCGGTATCAGACCGGAAAGCTCCACTTCATCGATCACCGCGCTGCCCTCTCCCACGGTCCCCACATGGTCTCCGGTGGCACTGTCGCGGGCTTTTGTCCCTATGGTGGGCAGATACGGCACGTTTATGAATTCGTCCCCGTCTTCAAGGTCATGGTGCGTATCAGAAGCGATACCTGCTGTCACATCGGTGAACAGAACTATCTCAGCTCCGTTCCAGCGGACTGTATCAAGGCAGAACCTGAGTTCCTTTACTTCCTCTTCCGCTTCGGCAGTATATGTGATCCGGTCTACTGATCTGTCGCCGTCAAACGGCACCGCATCGCCCGGGGCGTACTCAGTTCCGTCCCCGGCCGTAAAGCTGCTCCTGAAGACCGGATACCCGCTCAGTTCAACCTGTTCTCCGATAACAGCGTCCCTGACCGTGACAAGATCAGTTATGATCACGCCTGTTCCAAGCGTCGCTTCCTGCGTTCCGTTTTTCTCATCCCGAGCGTTAGTCACAGCTTTGATCCGGGGAACATTTACCACATGTATGCTCTCGTTTTCTATGGTCAGGTCTTCTGTATCATATATTAAGGAAATGTTTCCTTCGCCATCCACGGCCAGGTCGGCATTCAGCTCAAAGTCTCCGTCAGGTATGAACCCTTCAGGCGCTTTCGTTTCCCTGACTGTTATGTGCCCTGCGAAAAACACGATGGCGCCTGTTGCGGGATCGGTATAAGGCTCTCCGGATACCAGATACAACGTGCTCTGCAGGTTGATCACCCCGTTCTCATTTGATGCATAGACCAGCTGCATCGATCTGTCGGAACCGTCATTCCCCGGAAATGTGTATGTCAGGGTAAACTCAGCCCCTGCAAGCTTGACATCCCCTCCTCCGTTAGCACTTTCCTTGATTATGTTCAGTGCGACCGGGTCTCCTTCCACCGGTTCGGTCACATCAAGCGTTTTGGAATCTCCTGCCGCTACCTTTACCACTTCCGTGTCCGGGTTCACCTTATATCCCTTTGACGGAGATATCTCTTTAACATAATAAGTTCCCGGAGCCAGTTCAATGTATCCGCTCGTTCCGTCTCCGTTCGTTGTCAGTTCGCCCTCTTTACGGCTGCAGGAGGAGTCGCTGTATACTCCGTACACCGCTCCGCCGAGCGAGTAGTTTGAATTGTCTGTCACACAGAAAGTATCCGCCGCGGAGGCTTTCCTGATGCGCAGGCTCCCGTATGCCGGGACCGGAACAGCCATTCTCTGCAGGTAAGCCGTCGTATTATATGGTTCAAACAGCATGCAGTACTGCGCGTCCGAAGATGAGGCTCCCGAGACCGCGCTGTTGTAAAGTGACTCAGCTATGCCGAAATTTCCCGGTTTGCTCCAGCTGTCTTCAGTATATGAATAGCCGAACACATCCGCGTAGATCCACGCAGGCGAGTGGACTCTCTCCTTAAGCTCATACATGCAGTCATGGCCGCTCATTATGCCAAACACTGCTGCCTGTGTAAGATACTGTGCCTCGGGTCCGGAAAGTCCCCAGTCCTTATTCGGATATCCGTTCCTGAATACATACCCCAGCCTGTTCTGCTGAGACAGGGTCAGCCCTGAATAGAACTTATTGCCTGTCCAGGGACCGTATCTTTCATGATCTATGCAATAGGCCGGCCATCTGCCGCCTGTTGAGGGGTAGTCCGATGCCCAGTCGGGATAATCCGTTGTGTAGTACAGGACATCCCCTTCCCCATAGTTCATGTATGCCGCGATATTAATATCCGCCGCATGCACGGGTAAAGCAAATAATATCAGGCAGACTGCGGCCGTAACGGCAGCTGCCAGTGTTCTTTTTATCTTCTTCATTTTCCCTCCTGTGATTTCAGTTATTCAGCTTCTCTCCGCAGACGCTGCATGTGTATACCGTATAATCCCGTCCCGGTGTCCATATGCATCCGTGGTCTTCCGGACTCTCACCGGCATTTACCATTTCATTCACATGCCGGTCGTGGTCATCCGCGCTTTTAAAAACACGCCCGCAATAGCACGTCAGATACGCGTCCTCATGCATCGTTTCACTTACCCAGCTGTGGTCTGCATATCCGGTCATGTATCCGCTTTCAAGCAGCGCTCCGCACAGGGCGCAGTAGGTATCTCCCGAATACCCCTGCGAGATGCAGGTTGCGGGATAAGCGCCGCTCACATAGACGCTGTCATGCCTGCAGGCAGTGCTCTGCGGTTCGGTCTTTTGCGTTTCAATGTCCCGGCGGGTTGTCTCCTGCTGCGCAGAAGGAGGCGGATAATAGCCTCCGCCTGAAGGCAGAGCTTCTTCTGAGTTTTGTATATATTCCTCTCCTGACGGTTCAGCGCTGCTCTCCGTCTCTGTCCTGTATCCGGCTCTTATCCCGTCCGGGAAAGAAGGATCTGCAGGTGTTTCCTCTGTGCTGCTTTCACTGTGTTTTACTGTTGTGCTCTCTTTTTCTGTTTTCTTTTCCTGTGTCTCTCCGGATGATATAAGTGCATGGTCCGTCATCTCCGTGACAGTCTCATCCGTGGGACTGCTGCATGCGGACAGCGCAAATATTACAGAGACCGTTAATGTTAAGATCAGTTTTTTCATGTTTTTCTCCGTATTGTTTTAGTGTTATTCGGTTTTCAATGTGCTTCTGGAAAATATAAGCGTCCGGAGAACCCGGATGCCAGGCACGGCGGTGCGCGTGAAAAGCCCAGGATAAGGCCGTGCATCATTTGCTTCTATATAATATGATGATATATCTGCTCTGTTCAATGTATGAGCCATGAACTGCAGATTTGGAGCAACAAAATGCAGATCCAGGCCAATGAGCTGCAAACAACGTTATGTATCTTTTTTATACAATCATTTTGGCAGCATTTGCGTTATAACTATAACCATAGATCATCTGCAGGGGAGTTTTGCTGCAAATGCGAAGATTCACAGATATATTCAAACCGGGTTCAGGCTATCAGATGCTGTTCATGTCAATGATCACATTCGGACTGGCTTACGGCCTGCATAAAGGCATCATCGACAATTATCTTGCCGAAGTCGTTTCCATGACATCTTTTGAGAAGGGTGTCTCTGAGTTTTTCCGGGAAATGCCCGGCCTGCTCCTGGTATTCATCCTCGCAGTCATCTACATGCTTTCAGCCGAGACGATATATAAGATAGGTGCGCTGATAATGATGGTCGGAATGGCCATGATGGCCCTTGTGCCCGCCACAAGGGTAATGGTGATCATTGCCATCTTCGTTTTTTCACTTGGCGAGCATCTCCAGCTCGGTATGAGAAACACGCTCACTCTTCAATATGCAAAAGAAGGGCGCGGCGGGAGCGCGCTCGGCCTTCAGAGCGGGCTGTACCAGATCGGCACCCTGACGGGATATCTGGCGATAATCGTCATATTCATTTTCCTCAGTGCATCCACCGGGCTGTACCGTACTCTCTTCGGCATAAGCACCGGAATAATCGCCATCGGCTTTTTATCGTCACTTAAGCTGAAAGGGAGCAGCGAGACTGACGAGACCAAGCGCCGCTTCTATTTCAAAAAGAAATACGCCAAATACTACATGCTTGAAGTCTTCTACGGCGCTAGGAAACAGATCTTTTTTACTTTTGGCCCGTATGTGCTCGTGCTGTTTTACGGTGCGAACGCAATGGTCATCAGCATTCTGTTCGCCGTATCATCCGTATGCACTTTCTTCGCCGCTCCGCTTGTAGGCAGGATCATAGACCGCTTCGGCTACAAGATCGTCATGGTCATGGATACCCTGATCCTGGTGATAGTATGCTTCTTTTACGGCTTTGCCCATCATATCTTCCCGATGAACGTGGCTTTTGTAGTCTGCTGCGTCAATTATGTCCTTGATTCGATAATCTCGCTCGCGTCCATGGCGTCAAATGTCTATGTTCAGGATCTGGCCGACAACGGTGACGAGGTAAGGGCTACCATTTCAACCGGTTTGTCTGTAAACCACCTGATCACCATACTTATAGCCCTGTTCGGCAAGTCGGAGGCCAAGCGGTCTTA
>JAZOAJ010000356.1:0-7232 GCA_045595385.1 Lachnospiraceae bacterium
GCAGGGATGACATCATAGTATTCCGCACCGCATTTGCTGCAGATGTACCAGTCCTTCCCATCTTCGGTACAGGTAGCCGGGTCTTCGCCGTTATACTTCCAGTCGTGTACATGGGCGGTAGTGGTCTCCGCGGGCTTTGTAGTGGTTGTTTCAGATGGTTTGGTGGTTGTTGCAGTCTCTTTTGCTGTAGTAGTCTCGCTTGCCGCGGCCGTTGTGGTTGCAGCTGCGGCGGTAGGTTCAGTAGAAGTCTCTGAAGCGGCAGTTGTCGTGGTCTCGCCGCCTCCGCTGATGAGCCTCAAAAGTGAACCGATCCCGTTACAGCCGTTGCAGGAACAGCCCGTAATGGAAACAGCGGTGATCAGAGCGGTGACTGCACAGAGTATCTTTAATAATTTCGGATTCTTTTTTAACATGGTGCTACCTCATCGGAGCAGGATCTCATCCCACCGGTCCGGAATAACCGCAGTCAACGCAGATACCTTCAGGTGTCATGTGGTGTACATCCTGGAAGCCCACATATCCGCAGAATTTACAATAATATACGTGGTAAACCGTCTCCTCGCCGGGCTTAGGTTTGCAGGAGCCTTCATAGTCATGCGCTTCAAAAGTTTCGGGATATTCTAAACCGCACCTGTCGCAGCAACGGGTATGTCCCATGCCTCCGCTGGTGTAACCGTTCATGTTGTGTCCAAGCGCAGGCAGTACTTCGACATATTCCTCAAAGCATCTGGTACAGATATACCATTTGCCGCCGTCGTGTATGCAATCCGGAGGGCTTCCTCCGTTCCTCTCCCAATTGTGGCCAAGTGCAGGGATGACGTCGTAGTATTCTGCGCCGCATTCCGAGCAGATGTACCAGTCAGCACCGTCATCTGTACATGTAGCCGGGTCTTCCCAGTTGAAATCCCAGTCGTGGACATGTTCAGTCGTTGATTCAGCCTTGGTGGTTTCTGATGGTTTGGTTGTAGTCGCAGTCTCTGCGGGCTTTGTAGTCTCGCTTGCTGCGGCAGCAGTGGTTGTTGCAGCGGTAGGTTCGGTAGAAGTCTCTGCCGCAGCAGTTGTCGTGGTCTCGCCGCCTCCGCTGATGAGACCAAACAGTGAGCCGATCCCGTTACAGCCGTTGCAGGAGCACCCGGTAATGGAAACAGCGGTGATCAGGGCGGTGGCTGCGCAGATGATCTTCAATAACTTAGGATTCTTTTTTATCATGGTGACACCTCAACAGATTGTTATACTAATGAACATATCCGCAGGTAGGACAGGGATTGCCCAGCTCATGCATGTAAAGTTCATGCTCGTCGTAATATCCGCAGTAGGAACAGCATTTGACGTGGAAGATACTTTCCTGTCCGGGGCATGGCATCCAATCATCCATGATGTGGGGAGTGGTTGGATACAGGTCCTGATTCCTGTCTTCGATCGCCAGGCAGTTTTTGCACTGATATTTGTCATAGCCTGGAGAAACGCAGCTTGGCTCACAGTGATAAACGAGCGCCCAGTCATGGCCGCCGGGATACATCTCCTGGTTCCTGTCTTCGATCGCCAGGCAGCGCGTGCACTGGTATTTGTCATAGCCGTCGGACCAGCAGCTTGGAGCGCTGTGATATACAAATGCCCAGTCATGTCCCACCGCCGGCAGTACGTCATAATACTCTTCCCCGCATCTGCCGCAAATATACCATTTGCTGCCGTCGTGAGTGCAGTCGGGAGGGCTGCCGCCATTGGCCTGCCAATTATGACCGAGAGCAGGGAATACATCATAGTATTCTTCCCCGCATCCTGAGCAGACGTAATAGTCATAGCCGTCTTCGGTACAGGTAGTCACAACTGAGTTGATGTATTTCCAGTCGTGTACATGTGCTGTTGTTGCTTCAGGCTTAGTGGTCGTTTCAGCAGGTTTGGTCGTGGTCGTTTCGGTTGGTTTTGTTGTGGTAGTTTCAGTTGCCGCAGCAGTTGTTGTAGTAGGCGCAGCAGTCGGTTCAGTAGAAGTCTCTGCAGCAGTTGTCGTGGTCTCGCCGCCACCGCTTACGAGATTAAACAGAGAGCTAAACCCGTTGCATCCGTTGCACGAGCACCCGGTAATGGCAAGCACTAAAATAAGAGCAGTAACTGCAATCAATATTCTGATCAGACGTGATTTTTTTCCAGACATTTCGACACCCCCCGATGATGAAGATGGCCAGATTACAATCTAATTATAATATACTAACCGGTGTTTGAGAATAGAAAAAACGGCTGAAAGCCATGACTATTATATTGTGATTGTATATAAAAGAAAGGATAGGGCTCGCGCTGATTATCTCCATGCAGGACGCGCCGAAAGATGTTCCCGAAAACACCATGATAAAGATGCAGATGCACCAGAGGACGAGCAGGCCTTCAGCCAGTCCGAGCAGAGCGCCGAACAGGCGGTTGATGCCATGGATGAGAGGGATCCGTTCGATGATCTTAAGCAGGAAAATGACTATCCTGAACACAATTGACAGGACTATGAACAGCAGAATAAAGGCGATCGCATAAATGACGATCCGGGTTATCCGTTCTGAAAGATAGCCGGAAAATGAATTCACGCCCATTTCTGTATATTTTTTGATGGTGTTGTTGACCTTGATGTCTGTCCGTAAGAATCCGGGAAGCGGAAGGGAATCGACAACTTCATCTTCTGCGCCGATCACGATGCCGGCTTCTTTTTCATCAGCTTTTTCCGTTATGTATTCTGTGATGCGGCTTTCCGCTTCTGCCCCGATAAAAGTCTTTTCGCGGAGAAAAGAGGCAAGCGGGCGTGTCAGTAATGCGCACAGAACAATGATGACGATCGCAAAACCGGCAGTAAACAGTATGCGGAGCAGACCCCTTTTAAAACCGGCTATCGTAAATGCGGCCAGGAATACAAGAACTGCTATCGTTGTAATAAGGGAGGTAGTCGGCATAACTTTACTTTAACCTGATGAACTGGACTTTCTCACTTGTCGCAAGTATGTATCGTGAGGATGTGATCGGAAGAAGATATGATATCCTTCCGCCGAAAGTGCCGGAAAATCTCTTGAGTCCCTTAAAGCTGATCAGCTGGCAGTCGGTTGAGGAATATAACAGGACATTATTGCCGGCAAGGAAAGCCCTGTTGTACGCGAAGTCAAAGCCCAGGCTTGCGAGCTGCTTTCCGTCGCTGCCATATACATATGCCCTGTAATTGTTGGCTCCCTCGGGATCCTTTGCGGTTATCAGCACTCTGCCGCTGCTGAATGAAACAGACTGGATCTCCCATTCCAGGTCAAGCTCTTCACTGATTATCGATGGCTCTGCGCTGAAACTGTAAAAAGTGAGTGCATTGTCGCCCAGAGCGCATACGGCATTGCTGCCAAGGAATTCCACATCTGTTATGATCGTATCCTTATACTGGCTGAATCCTCCTACCAGCATGTCATCGGAACTTTCATTTGAAAAATCATAAAACAGAACACGTGATTCCAGTGAACCCTGTGATATATAGATAAAAGATGCGGCAAGACGGGTCCCGTCCGGGGAGAGGGAGATGTCAGCGAGGTATCCGCTGGATGAAAATACCCTCTTCACGTTGATAAGATCGTTTCCTTCAATATCTTTGAGCTCGATATAGCTGCAGTCAGTGTCATTTGTTGCCAGGGCAATGACGCCGGAATCTGATATTTCAACGTCCATTATTTCATGGGATGATGAGATACGGCCTGCCAGGCCGCTCCTGTCGTACAGATAAACATCTGTCTGGCGCATGTCGGCAACAGCGGCATATTTTCCGCATGTATCAACCAGAGGGCGCGCCATGCTGAACGGCTCGTCCCATATGATCCCGTCGGTATCGAAAAAGATCAGGCCGGTGTTGCTGCACTGCAGATAACCTTCATCAAAACTGCGGTAGGACAGATTGTCCGAGGCACCCGAGAGCGGGGTCTCGGAAACGACATCAAAATTACTGTAAGATTTGTACGTATACAGCAGATATCCGCCCACAACAATAATAGCAATCATCAGGACAATGACCGCTATTATTATCGAGGCTCTGAGCCTTTTCCGTTTACGGGCTTTCTGTTTGATATTGGAAAGCTTTTGTTCGCTGTTAATGTTTTCAGGCATTATTTGATCTCGCCGTTGATTATGTCAATTGCCTGCATGATAGTCTGTGCCCTTCCCTCTTCGATCAGGGTGATCATGTCATCGATCTTCTCGGGAGACGCATTTTTGGCACCGAGATATGCGGCATAAGTGTTGTTGATCTCAGTCTGGGCGTTCTGGGCATCGATCTGCTTCTGGGCAAAATCAGCTTTCAGTGCTTTGCCGTCAGCTTCAAGCTGCTGGATGACAGGAAGATTCTCATTTTCGATCTCCATGCGGATCCTTGCAGCGGTGGTCTCGTCAAATTCACGCAGGGCAGCTGCCTTGGCTTCTTCTTTTTCTTCGATGGCAGCATTGATCTGCTGGATATTCTCATCGAATTCCTCAAGTCCGTATGAGGATTCGTCAGTATCGGTACGGATGTTGTCCGAGGTGATGCGGATCTGTTTCTTGTTGCTCCTGATCCTTTTGCGTATCGCGCGTGCTTTCTCAAGGGCCACTTCTTTTGCCGGACCTCTCGTAGTGATCAGGATAATGAAGTAGATGGCAAGGAAAACAAGAACGATGCCTACATATAAAAGTATTTTGAGAAATGTGGTCGTATCAATAAGCGCGATCACTATGTTCGGGATCACTGCGATCGTAAGGATGACAACTGCAGCCAGGATCAGAAAATCAAGGATCGTCTTAGGATAGAACAGTGCATAATACAGGCGGTTGTTAAAGAATGTAGGGATCTTGGCCTGCTTGAAGAGAGTCTTGATCTGTCCTTTGAGTTTCTTGTTTTCTGTCGCGTAAGAGTCGGTCTCTCCGGTGATACGGTCGTTTATCGCTTTCGCCTTGGCAGTTTTACGGTCTTTTTCTACATTTTTAAGATCCTTCTTTACTTCGGCGATCTGGTTGTCATGGGTCCTTTCAAGTTCGTCACGTCTGGACTTGATCGTAGACTCGATCTTGTCATTCATGTACTTTTTCTGGGACTCAACGTCTTTGTCATTTGCCTTTGCGAGTTTTTCGCTCTCAAGCATGGCTTCGTTAAGCTTGTTGGCTCTTGTGATGGCAGTTTTGGCCTGCTTGAGTTCTGCTGCGCCGCCACTTAAAAAGTTATCCATAATGACCTCCTTATATCCTTGAAAATACCTTGCCGATGCTGTCGTTGATGACCAGATCGGCAGCTGAATCAACCGGCGTTGAACTCTTGTTGATCAGCACGAGCTTGTCACCCCTGTAATAATTGACCAGTCCTGCAGCGGGATATACCACAAGAGATGTACCGCCTATGATGAGCATGTCCGCCCTGCTTATGGCGCTTATCGCTCCGCCCACGGTCTCGTCGTCAAGACCTTCTTCATATAATACCACATCAGGTTTTACCGTGCCACCACATACGTCGCAGCGGGGGACGCCGTCAGCATTGGCTATGTATTCGGGACCGAAGAACTTGCCGCATTTTGTACAGTAGTTTCTGTGCACAGAGCCGTGGAGTTCATAGACCACCTTACTGCCGGCAGCCTGATGAAGGCCGTCAATGTTCTGGGTGACCACCGCTTTCAGCTTCCCGGCTGCCTCAAGCTCCGCGAGCTTCTTATGCGCAGCATTTGGGACTGCATCAAGGATAAGCATCTTATCCTTGTAAAAACGATAGAACTCGGCGGTGTTTCTCACGTAAAAAGTATGGGAGAGAATGGTCTCGGGAGGATAGTCATACTGCTGGTTATAAAGACCGTCAGTGCTCCTGAAGTCGGGTATGTTGCTCTCCGTCGATACGCCGGCTCCTCCGAAGAATACGATATTTTTGCATTCCCCGACCCATTGTTTCAAAAGTTCGATCTTTTCGTCATTATTAAGTGCCTGGATCTCTTTTTTCATAATGAACCTCCCGGTCATCTGACGGATGTTGCCACCCCTGCTTGATATATGTTACAATCTGCCCATGTTCAGAATGTGGGGAAAAATCATCAGACATAACCGTATGCTGAAAGATCATGTAGTCTGTGATCCTTCAGATTTAAACCGCACCAGAAAAGTCTATGCGGCTCTTGAAGAGATATGCCGTGAATTCGATCTTGGCATCCCCATCTGGCTGGACAGCAACATTTCAGAGTTTAAACGTATCTCAAAAACCCGTTTCACAAAGGATTCCTTTATGGAGGACATACCGTTTGATTATCTGGAGATCCAGATAATCGAGGAAGATCAGTTGTTCAGGTAAGCCCTCTGTTCCTCTGTCAGCACATCTATCTTTTTCCCGAGGAAAGCCAGCTTCCTCAGCGCTACTTCATTGTCTACCTCGGCAGGCACCTTTATCAGCTTTGACTTGATATCATCCTTGTGCTCCAGCAGATATTTTGCTGAAAGAGCCTGAATGGCGAAGCTCATGTCCATGATCTCCGCGGGATGTCCGTCGCCGCATGCAAGGTTAACGAGGCGTCCCTCGCCGAGGACGCATATCGTATTGCCGTTTGGAAGTTCATAACCCATGATATTGTCACGCATGAGTTTGGACCCGACAGCCATTTCCCTGAGGGCAGCCATGTCGACTTCGCAGTCAAAGTGGCCTGCATTGCAGCAGATGGCGCCGTCATGCATTACGTTAAAGGCCTCGGTAGTTATGACTTTGTTGCAGCCTGTTACCGTAACGAAGAAATCTCCGAGCGGAGCGGCATCGATCATCGGCATGACCTCAAATCCGTCCATTACAGCCTCAATGGCTTTTACGGGGTCGACTTCGGTAACGATGACCTTTGCGCCGAGGCCCTTTGCCCTCATGGCAACACCTTTACCGCACCAGCCATAGCCTGCGACTACCACATTCTTTCCCGCGACTATGAGGTTGGTCGTGCGGTTGATGCCGTCCCAGACCGACTGGCCCGTGCCGTAGCGGTTATCGAACAGATGCTTGCAGTCGGCGTCATTAACGAGGACCATCGGGAACTTGAGTTCTCCCGCACGGTCCATTGCCTTCAGCCTTATGATGCCGGTAGTAGTCTCTTCGCATCCGCCGATGACATGGCAGATCCTGTCAGTCATCTCGGTGTGGAGCATGTGGACCAGGTCGCCGCCGTCATCGATTATGATGTTGCAGTCATTTTCCAGTACTCTGCGGATGTTGTCATAATACTCTTCGTCTGTGCATCCCTGTG